>NZ_JAGWCT010000002.1:0-88279 GCF_020657815.1 Clostridioides sp. ZZV15-6597
TAATAATATATACCACCATCTTCTTTTGAATAAAATTCAAAGGATGCTCTATCTATTTTAAATTTTTTTGATTTTCTAGCTATTTCTCTTACAAACTTTTTACATTCGATAGATTCTTTAAATATTTCATTTTGTACACTTAAATCAGCAAACATAATACCTCTAATATACCTTACTTCCAATTCATAACGAGACCCTTTATATTCATTAGGTATTAAAGGTTCTAATTTAGCTTGTAAATCTTCCTCAGACATTTCTATACCATATTTTTCTTCTTTTTCTTTTTTCCTTCTTGCCTCATCTTCTTCATTTGCTCTTTTCCATTCTTCTTCTTTAGCCTTTTCCTCTTTCATTCTTTGCTCTTCTCTAATAGCTCTTTCCTTATTAGTATCAGCTACTAAATCATCCCAAATTATACAAAGATGTATTGTATATGCAAATAGAACACAAAATAACATGCACATTACCTTTTTCTTTTTTACAATTGAATACATAAGTAAAGCAAAAGCTATAATTACAAATACATATTGCATATAAGCAAGTGCTATCATTATTAACATTATTATTGGTATTGCCTTCCACATATCAAAATTCCCCCACAAATTACTCATCTCACTCAATATTATAGCATAATTTGGTAAAACAAAAGCACCTACCAAAAAGTAAGTGCTTCCTTATTTATAACTTTTACAATTAAATTTATTCATCCCGTTAGATTTATCATCGTTGTGTATAAAAAATTTCATATTTTTATTGACTATAAAAAATATTTTATATAAACAACGAAATTTAACTAAAAAAATACCTACTTATTTATAGATACCTTGCAAATCAATAGTTTCATAATAAAGTTTTTATTATTTGTTATAAAAATTTCATCTTTTTATTGTCTACAAACAATATTTTATATAAACAACGGTTTTATTTATAAAAGATTGTGGTATAATAAAAGCAAGAAGAACTACAATCTATTTATGTTAGAGTGGAGTTCTATAACTGAAAGTTATTTAAATCTACGGAATTTGATTTTAAAATCAAACTCCCAACCACTCTTAGTTGCCGCTTTGAGTGGTTTTTTATTTTTCTTAAATAGATTACTAACTAAACTGACTATTAAACTAGCAGATAGCTTTTCTAGTACTCCTTTAAAAAAATTATCCATACATACTCACCTCCCTTATCAATGTTGGGAGGATAATTTTTTTGTATGAACTCCACTCTATAGATTGTAGATTACATCTTCTTGCTAAAAATATTATAACATATAATTCTTACATATTTTACCTATATTTTATCTTCTTCTACTTCTTCTAGCTTCTTTAGCAGTCTTTTTTTCTTCTTTTATTTCTTCTTCTACTTTAATATCTATAGAAGCAGCAACAAATGCCCTCTCGTAGTCTGGCAAATCTGTATATTCATGCGGCTTCCATTTGAATTTATGAAGGCAATAATGAGCTACACTAGCATCATAATCACCTTCTTCAATTAGTTTTTTGCTTCTTCTACTTTATCCTCAAAAGTTCTATCAAAACCATTTACCTCTCCTACTTCACTTGAAAGGTCTGTGTATTCGCCAGGAGTTAACATTGTTGTTAATAGTTCCTCTGCTCCCATTACACCATAGCTATTTTGAAGTTCTGCATCATGTAAATCTGGAAATGCTACAGTTTCTACACACAGTTTCAAAGTATAAGTATTGAAATCCGTTTCACTAGTGTATTGCCCTGTTGCTTTCCCTTTTTTATTTAATACAGGTACTCTTATAGTTGAATCTTTTCTTAATTGTCTGTCCCTATCTGAATCTATTGCTTTAAGTTCCCATTCGATTGCTTTTCCATCTTCTCCTATAAACCTTTCACTTGCCACATACTTTCTATTCTCTACTTTTATTGCATTTTGACTTAAAAAAGCGTTTAAATCTCCCATATTATTCTACCTCCATGATTAAATATTTTGTTTCTTTTTCTATTGTTGCAATGCCATCTTCATCTAATTTGATTGTTATTGTAACTGGTTTTAATGATGAACCTTCAATTGTATCAAGTGCCAGCTTATCGGCAATATCAACTAAAAATAGACCTGCTTTTCTATACATTTCTCCTACACATTCTTCTATAGGTCTTTTCTTACTGTAATCAAAAGAAATTGAATCTTTTATCTCATATTTATCCTTAATTTTAACCATCTCCTATTCTTATAAATAAAAAATACACATCTATAAATCATAAATGTGCATTTTACTCCATACCATTTGCTATATTAAATTTCTCAACTATTTTCCAATTCTCAAAAGTAAAATCTACATCCTCATCCAAATATTCTCCATCAGCGTCAAATTTAGCAATTATACCTGAATCTAGGTTACAATCTTCAAGTATTATAGTTTGACGACCTACTGAACTTGTTGGGTCTTCATTAGTGATTTGCATATCAAAGTAAATATCCTCGCCTGTTTCTTTATATTCATATAATAACTCTCTAAAAATAGAAGTATTATAATAAAATGTTGCACTCCCTGAAAATTTACTTCCTGTACTTTTGTTTCCTTTTGTAATGCTACCTAGGATTGGCATCTCACTTTTATTTTTTTCCATTTTAGCTTCTAAGTTAATAGCTTGCATAAAATTATATCTTTTACCTTTTATTGTTACAAAACATTCAGCTTTAGAACCACTTATTGCATCTCTAACATTCATAGTAATATTTTTAGACATCTATTTATCACACTCCTCTCTTAACTAATTGAAACAGTCATATAAAGCTTACTCATAGCACTAATAACTTTTACAGCATCACTTACTACAACAGTTTTCTTGTCGCTTCCAGGTTCTACAGAAACATCATCAGCTTTGAAATCTTCTATTGCTCTCATATTTTGTAGTTGTTCATGATGCTTAACTACATCATTCCAAAATGAGATACGACCAGATTTATCATTTGGTACTTCACCCAAGTACTTTGTATTAAATAAAGTCGCTATATCATTAGCAATCTGGTCAAGTACTCTAACAGATTGATTGCTTGAAAAATCATCATTTTTATCATCTGTAAATGATACAAAAGTATTTATATCCTCTAACACATGAACTTCATCTCCCACCTTGTGGAATATAAATTTACCAGTTTTTAAAGCTTCTTCAAGTTGTATTTGTGTATAATTAACATCTACATCAAACTCACCATCATACTTTTTATTAGTGTTAGATTTATTTATGTCACATCCTGCTATAGCTCCAGTTGACCAATAAATCAAACTAGATTCAACTAAATCTTTATCTTTAATCTTATTTTCAACAGATACTACACCCTCATAATCTGCATCATTCTTTTTATATAAAACAGTTTGAAACTTAGCTCCTACCTTATCTCTCATTCTCTTTGTAAATTCTACAAACAAACTTTTAATTTCTGCTGTTGTAGCCAAACACCCTAAAGTATTAAATGAGTAACTTTCTATTTTATCCAAGAAAGCTTGGTACTCTGCTCCTGTCACAGCTTCGCCATTAGTTCCACCAGTAAATACAAGTCCTGCACTTGCTTCTAATGTTGCATCCTTTTTCCAGGTAATATATTCATTATCTTCTAAATCTGTAATAACTTTTGCTATTTGAGTATCTACCTTCTTATTATCCAAAAGTGTTACAACATCAAACTTAGTGTTATCATCAATGTTTGTTGTAACTACTATCTTCAAATCATTACCTCTTATTCCACTATATTTAGCAGTAGCAATAGTGCAACTAGCTTTAACACCTTTATTTAATTTATAGAAATATCCTAGTCTTATATTTTTAAATAAGTCTCTCAAACCTTTTAACTTTTCATGTGTATAATCATATCCAAAATACTTTACTGAATACTTCTCAAAATCATCACTAGTTACTTGAAATACTTCTTCATCAATACCCCAATCAAGTTCAAGTGGCATTGCTACAATACCTCTATCAGATAATGAACTAGTTGCCCTCTTAGCTGAGATAAAATTTATATAAGCACCTGGAAGTATTTTATTCTGTGTTACAAATGTTCCTCCACCTAAAGCCATCTAACTCACTCCTTTCATAAATTTATTTATCATATCCTCTACCTCTGAGAAGGAATACAATTCATCTTCTTTTAAAATTGCATTTAACAAGTCTTTTCTATTTACATACTTCTTAGAATTAACTATCTGCTCTTTAGTAAACTTATAGTCATTAGATTTTTTATCTAAATCATTAGTTTTCAATACTATCACCTCTCTTTAATCCACCAAATAACTCTACTGTATCCATCTTATCTGTACTATTACTTTTCATAGTGAAATAATTGTAATCAACGAAGAAATGAAGTACATTATCTATAATTTCATAGTTCATATTTGTACCTCTAACTAAATCTTCGTTCACGTTTATATACTCTAATTCCTCTAGTAACATTTCAGCTACCTCATTTATTTCAAATGATTTATCATTACTTTTCGGAAAATAATGTACATCAAATGAGTTTTTCTTCAACTCTCTACCACTTGGATAAGGTGCTTTACTCGAGTTTATAGGAACAATAAAAAAACAAGGTTCATTTATACCTTGCTCTACATCTTCACTGTAAATTGTATAACTCTCTCCAAACGATTTATCTAATTTTACTGATATTCCATCAATTATATTATTAAGCATCAAATACCTTCTTTAATAAAATCATTAATTTTTTCTCTATTATTGCATCTGCTTCTTCTCTTAATTCCATTACTGAAATAGTCATCATATATTTTCCTTTTACCAAACCTTTAAGGTTTCTAGTTCTATGTCCAAACTCAACATGGCTGGCATAGGGTGTTGGGTTAATAACTTCTATAACATAATTATCTCCAACTTTAGTAACAGGAAGTTTCCTAGCATAAGCTATCCCACCCCAACCATCTTTTAGAGTTCCAGTCTTTTTTGGTGTACGTCCAGGCTTCCTAGCTTTACGAACAAGTCTTGCAGCTAATTCTCTTGCACAATCTTTTAAAAATTTATCAAGCTGACTATCTTCTAGCCTTTGCAACTTTCTTTGTAGCTTCTTCAATTCTTTAAAATCAACACTTCCACCTCTAGCCATTACGCTTTATCCTCTAGTAATTCTAAGATGATTTCTTGATGGTTTGGATATATGGCAGGTTCTCCACTTCTTATATATTCTTTTGTAATATTATTTTGATTAGTTATAATAAGTTTTGAACCTGCTTTAACGCTTATATTTGGAGATATAAAGAGTTTAATAGTTTGTGTAAGTTTAGCAACTTCCCCTTGTTCTGTTGAAGTAATATTCTTATATGAAAGCTTACAAGATTGATTTTCCAACACTACTATTTCTTTGTTATTAGTTCTCTTTGTTATAGGGTCTTTAATTGGCTGATACTCAACTATAGTACATTTATCTCTATATAGCATTTCTATTGCTTTTCTAGTTTTACTTACCATCTTAAGCACCTAAAAGTTAATATCTTATTCTTACCATAAGTTAAAAGATAGTTTACAAGAGTGTCAAAGCGTTGTTCTGGTGTTTGAGAGCCACTTCCTATAGCAAAATCTACCTTAGTATCACCTTCTGATATAGACTTTTCTACAGCTTCAAAATTAAGACTATCTATATCTAATTGACCCATATTTTTTTTAGTAAATAAGAACTCTCCAACTATCATATCAATTTCAATTTCTTTCAATTCAATTGGCATAGTTTTTATATTACAATCTAGTTTAATAATATTTTCTATTTTTTCTCTTACAAAACCTATTAACCACTTATCTCCATCTTTTAATATATATCCAAAACTTTCAAGTCTTTTTTCTATTTCATCAATTATATTATTTTCCATAACTTTCACCTACTTTTTAGTAAGTTTATTTTTCTCTTTAAGCTGCTTATTTTCTTCTTCTAAAGACTCAACTTTTGACCTTAAAATATTATTTTCAGCTATTAAATCTTTTACATTTAATGACTTGCCATACTTTACTGCCTTACCAGTTTCATCTATCAAATCATATCCCATCTCTAAGAAATCATCTATTTTACACTCTTCTATGGTTAATATTCTATTTAATTTCCTTACTTGTGCCATTATGCTCCAGCTCCTTCAACAACAAATTGTATTGCATCAGCTTTTTTATTTAATATAAATACATCCTCAAAACTTTCTTCAAAGTAGAAGTATTTTCCCTCTGTAACTGCTGTTGGTTCGTCTAACTTAGAGAACTGATAAGAAACAGGTGTAATTATTGCACTTGGGTGAACTAAGGACATAAAGATTTGTTTAGCTCCTGCTCCTACTTTCCATCCAGTTGTAAAATCATATGCAGTTTTCATGAGGTTAGATGGAACTTTAATTATTTTAACTGTATCAATATCAGTTGTTTGACGATTAAGAGAAGTTCCTGCATCCTTTATATTTACTGTTCTTTGTATCTCTTTTGCATTTTTGATAAGTGTATTTACTACTGGAGTAACATACAATATTCTTCCATTTTCAGGTACTCTAGCTTCTGTCATTTTTTCCATTAACTTATCAAATACTTCTAATACGTTTGCTGTTGTAAGAACAGTTGTATCTGCTGTGTTACCTAATGCAGTCCAATCGGCATATATTTTAGATATACAGTAAGCATCCATCTCTGGAAACTTTTGTTCCTCATTATATACTTTTGTTATATTGCCTATTGAAGCCACATAATTAGTTTGGTTTATATCAGCTGGATGAACTAATGTTGACCATTTCCTTTGATTAGTTAATACCTTAGGTTCCCAAGCATTATCATAGTTTCTTTGAGCTACTGCTATTGTATCTCTGTTTGAATCTACCCTTCCAGTTGTAGATATAGTTGGTATTTCTATTGTTTTAGAACCAGTCCATCTATATCTTCCATTATTTGGTGTTGCATATAAATCCCCAAAGTTTAAAGTATAAGGATATGCTTGTGCTAAAACATTTGAATATTCTTTTGCATAATTTAGTGCTGCCATTTTATTTCCTCCTATTTATTATTATTTTCATGAGGTCTTACCCCAGTAAAATTAAAACCAAAATCATTTATCTTAGGCTCTTGCTCTGGTGTTATAGTATCTATTTTAGGTTCTTCACCTTCTAGTGTTGCATTAAACAAATAATCTTTATCCTGTTTCAAAGGGTTTATTTGCTCTTCAAAAGCTTTTTGTCTGTCTTTACTATTTCTTAGTGCTTCCATATCTAAATGAGCTTTTAATGCTATTTCATCCCTACATTTAACAGACTTAAAAGCATCATTTAACCAATAATTAAAGTCCTTTTCTTCAATTTCTTTTTTGTAAGTTTCTTCTAAAGTTTTCTTATCAGTTTCATAAGTTGTTTTTAGACTCTCCACATCTTCTTTTGTCATACCTCCTTCAAACTTTTTAATAGTTTCATTAGCTGTATTAAGTTGTGTTTCAATATTTGCATAATCTTCTTGAGTAACTGTAGTCTCTTTTATTTTCTTTTCTATAGATTTTTGAAGAGAAGCTACATCAATTTTGTTATCTTCTACTTTTATTCCTTCTAGTAATTCTTTTAACCAATCCATTTTAAATATCTCCTTTCATTTTTACATAATAAAAAAAGCCTTTTAAAAGACTTTTAAGCAACTTATTTACTGCCAATAAAAATACCTGTTAGCGATAATACAAAACAAATTATTCTTCCTACTAAATAGCCTGCTATCATGCCTGCTAAATTAAAAACAAGCTTTATACAAGTAAAAGTGTTAGTATCTATCATATTAGCTACATCTAATACATTTGCTATAATTATACTTAAACCTACAATAAAGCCTAAAGCTATCCCAACAATTATAATAGAAACTGATATAATATCTCTAACACTTGATTTATTTGGCTTTCCAATGTGTCTTTTTATATATCCTCTTGTGTCTTTTTTAAACATATTTTCACCCCCAAAATCTACTCAATACTTTCTCTTAGGCATTCCCCTAACTGTTTTACAATCTTATCTATATCAACTTTGCAAGCATATTTATTCATTTTTTCTGTTAGTTTATCAACTTTATCATTTGCTTTTTCTAAAGTTTGTATAAACAAATCTAATTCTTTTCTAGCTTTTTTAATATTTTCTTGAAAGTTTGTTGAATCTAAAGTCATCTCTGTTGATAATTTATTTTTTCTCCTATATTCAACTTTCTCATAAGTCATTTCAAATATATCGGCTTTGCAGGGATATATTTCTCCTTTTACTCCTTGTATAATGTAATCCCCTTTATTGGCTCTCATAATACCTTCTAATGTCTTTAAATCACAACTCACATTACCACCAATACATTTTTCTTCCATAAAATTACAAACTCTATCATTCTCAATAAACCATTTTGGTTCTACATCATAACCTAGTTTAAAAGCTTCTACTTCCTCATATTTCTTTTTAAATTTAGCCATATTACTTATTCCTCCTTAAAGCTTTAATCATATCTTCATTACTAACAAGCAAAGAATATGGTATGAGTATCACACCTAAAATAAAATTGAGTAGTGGGAATAAAGCTAGAAAAATAAAATTATATTTTTTTCTTTTTCTAACATTCATACTTTTAAATAATTCAATTAATTCCTTGTTACCATCAACCCTCATTTTTAATAAGTAAAACCCTGTACAAAACACAATTATTGATAAAATATATAATTTAAGCATTTCAAATCACCCTCTCAATAAACTTTATTTTTTACATAATAAAGACACCTACTAATTTAGTAAGTGTTTTTAACATACTCCTTATACCATTCATTATATTTCATACTAGATGGTACATAATAAATCTCACCATCTTCTTCTCTTGCAGCCCTATAACTTTCTTCGCCATCAAAATATGGCACTATTACACATCTACATCTAGGATGAAATGGTGGAGCTGTAATTCCTATCTCATAATATTTCATTTCAATTACTTTACCATCAAGTGGGCTACATCTTTTTTCACAAACCCTGCTATCTAATGCACTTACTATTTCATATTTTTCAACTCCTAGACTATTAAAACAATCCCTTTGACTTACTGAACTAAAAAAAGCAAGTTCAGATTTGACTAATAATTTAGCTTCTTCTTTACTTGTATTAAAATTTTTATTAATTTTATTTGTTAAGTCTCCAGGAGATACTCCATTGATTAATGTTTGTTTTATACCTTTATCAAGTTCACTTATCAACCTTGGTCTATGCTTATTCCAAATTCTATTACCAAATGTTATTCCATCAGTAGTCCAAGGATTGCTAACTATTTTATTAATCTTATTTAGGCTAATCATGGCTATCGCCAACCCAATACCAATACCTTTTTGAGCTTCAAAAGCAGTATGATAGTAACTATCTTTATAGGTATTTGTTATAAGTGTATTTACATCCTCATACTCTTTTGAGTATAATACCTCAACTTGATGTCTTAGCTTTAATTCTAATGCTTTTAACCTGCTTATACGAACTCTTTTTACTGCACTTTCTAGTTCTTTCATCCACTTTTGACTGATTGCATTTTCTTCTCCATACTTGATATATTCTTCTAATGATAATTTAAGTTCAGTTAATTCCTTTGAATTTAATAACTTTTCAGCTTCTTGCATGCTTATTTTATTATCCTTAGCAAATTTCATATACCAATTATTTATTTCTCTAAGAATATTATAAAGTACTATATCATATTGCTTTTCTAATTCCTTGTTAAAGGTATCACCTTTATTATGAATATCTTCTTCTAACTGATTAAATGTCTTTATCCAGTAATCCATATTATTCATCTAAAGACTCACCTTCTTCAGTTTTCTTTTTAGTTGGAAAAGCATCTTCATATTCTTTAATACTTTCTTCTTTCTGTTTTTTAAGTCTATCAAGTTCGTCGTTAACATCTTCAACCCATGGGTGATTACTAACAATAGTTTCATCTGATATAATTTCAGTTGATTTAGCTGCCATATCTATCTTTTCAGCTTCATTTATTATCATAGAGTGATTAAAAGTGATTTGAACTGTTTTATAATCATAGCTCTTACTACCACTTATCTTTAAATACTCACACACAAACCATAAAAGCTCTCTAATTGCTTTTTTAAACTTCTTTTCAGTCTTAGAACATTTTAAATCAAGTAGTGAATATAAAAATTTAAGTGCCACACCCGATTTGTCACCTGTATTTTGAGATTCTGGATTAACTCCTTGACCAAAGATAATTATATTCTTTTCCAATCTATCAAGAAGCTCCTTTTTAGCTTCAATCGGTATGCTTATTTCTAATTTATCAACTCCACCTCCATCATCTACTTTAACCGATTTATAGTATCTTATATTATCTATAAACTCCTGTAGACTTGTGCCTGGATACTCTTTTAATACATAAATAAACTCTTGTATCTCATCTAAATTATCTGCTAGTGTAGAGATATTATTGTCATATATATCTATCAATGATTTATAGAAAGTTAAATCTGATACGCATTTTTCATTATTTTTAAAAGGTATAAATGGAACTTTACCCCATCCTTGCTCTTTATTATTTACTCTAAAATGACCCTCTTGTATCTCTGTTAATTTTCCATATTCATCATATAAAAGTTCTTGAACAAAACTATTTCCTCTTTCAATAAAGTAAGTTACTTCATTTTCTGTATAGTATTCAACTCTTTTTATCTTATTTCCATCCACATCTTCAATAAAGTAAAATCTAATAAATGCAACTAATTCATTCTGCCTCTTATTATCCCAAATAGGAATAGCTTCTTCAGCTGGTATTATTATATATTTAAACTCTCCTTTTCTATTAATATATGGATGTAACCATTCTATTCCCTTATTGCTTGCATTAAGATAGAGTTCTGTTATTGTATCGTCAAATTCTTCTCCTAATAATTCATTTAAAAGCTTAGTAAAGTCATTATCATCTGCATTAAATACTATGGGATTTCCAACGCTGTAGCCCACTTTTTGGTCAACTAAAAGCTTATGATAGTTGTTAATTGCTTTATTATTAACCTTAGTAAAATCATCAACCTTAGCTCCATCTAAGAGATAGTATCTTCTCTTGTTATTTACATCAGCATTACCATAATAGTATTCTTCTCCTTGTTTGTATTTCTCTGGTCTATGTTTTAAGATGTAATGTTCTATAACATTAATCAAGTTAAAAGTACTCTCTTTTTTTAACTGAACTTTTATTAAATCTGTTTCGCTTATATAAATATTTAACACCTCCTTTACTTTAAGAAGCTTATTCCATTATTTTTAAGTTTATTATCTATAGAATATCTAAGAGCAGCCATTGCATCATCCATAAACTCAACTGGTTCATCAAGATATAATCCAGTTCTTTCGTCTTGTTTCCATTTCCATTGTTGTATTTCTTTTATGGTATTCGTGCAACTAGGATGTACATGTATTCTTAATTGTTTCAAATAATCTATTTGAGCTTTAACACTTCCTGGTCCTTTTTTAACTCCTTTAGCTTTATATCCTGCACTCTTCCACATCTTAATTCTATCTGGTTCAGCACTATCACAATACATAAATAGAGTCTTTTCTAAACCTCTACTATTTGCAATCTTTATGATTTCTGAGGTATCCATTTCATGTACATATATTTCGTTACATATATATAACTCTCCATCCTTAAAGCCAATTCTAAGTACTACATTTGCATGGTTAAATCCAAAGTCTTGTGATAACCTCATATTGTCAAAGTATTCAAATTCTGTGGGAAATTCATGTATAACATAATTTTTAAGTATTGCTCCACCAGTTTCTCCCCATTCTCCAAGACCATATACTTTGTACCCTTCTGGGTCTTGCTCTTTTCTCATTTGCATTCTTCTGTAGTAAGCTTCATCTATGAATCTATTTTGTAGATAAGTACTATGATGAGTAAATATATCATCATTTTTATAGTCAAAATACTTTCTTTTTATCCAATGAGTAGCTGAGACTGGATTAAATGTAAATGTCATTTGATAGTATAAGTTAGGATTAGTTAAAATACCTCTTAAACGGTCATCTAGTATGTCTATATCACTTTCCATAAGTTCTGTAGCTTCTTCACACCAAACCCATGTTAGTTTACCTTTTGAGAAGTTAATTGATTTTAATTTTTCTCTTTGCTTAGCATCATTAACACCTCTGAAAATTATAGAATTACCAGTAACCTTACTCTTAATTTCTAAAGGATTTAGAGTTGTTTTCCAATATTTATCTGCTTGTTTACCATAAATACGATTTATAGCTCCTGTAAGTTCTGCATATGTTGAGTATTTGTGCGTAGCTTCTGATTTTCTAACTACTAATAGATTAGCTCCTTGATACTTTTTATCTCCTAACTTTAGTATATAATCCTGTGCTACATTAACAGATTTTCCACTCCCTGCTGAACCTTTCATTGCTCTGTATCTTTTTTTAGTAAAATTAGCTTCTTTAAAAGATGGATTAAAATCTATTCTAACTCTCATTGCTATCACCATAATCTACACTTATTTTCAACTCATCATCCCCAATATCATCTTTACTTAGGTTATCAACCTCGCATTTTAACTTCTCAACTCTATTTTTTTGTTCTTCTGTAGCCAAATTCCAATCCTTATGAATCATTTCATCGTACTGCTTAATAAGACTCCTTAATTCACTCATTGCCCTACTCTGTGCATTAAGAAAAGATGCTTGCCTATCCCATGCAAATTGAAATTCATACTCTATCTTCTCTCCATTTTCTGTACTTTCATGTTTCTTTAATTCCTTAATCATTTCTTCCTTGTCTTTAACATACATTATCTTTTGTGCTCTTATTATTGCTGCATATTGTATTGTTATCTGTTCCCAAAGAATATCAAACTTATCTTTATTCTTTATCTCATTAATTAGGTCTTGGGTTTCTTCGGGTAGGTACTTTGAGAAGAAACCAAACTTTTCAGCATTCTTATTACCTGGTGGACCAGTAGCATTTTTATTACCTATGGGTGCACCTCTCTTTTTGGTTGCAACTTTTTTTGGTTGGTTGCAACCTTTTTGTTTCCAGTATCTAGTTGCCCATGATTTCACAGTTGATAAACTTACATTATGCTTTTCAGCTATTTCCTTGTACTTAAGCCCTTTTAAGTAATCTTCGTGGGCTAAATCTGCCTTTTCATTCATACCACCACCTCATTTTTGTCGTTTTGGGAATAAAAAAAGAACTCTTGTTAGAGTCCTTTAGTTAATAAAGTATTTTTTCTTATTATTTTCATATTCTTTTATCTTTTTATTTATAATTTTTTCTATATCATTTGTTACTATTGTATAGTCATTACTAAGTTTATTCTTTATAAAATATTGTGCAAAATAGGTAATAGCTAATATAACCGCAAGCCCAAATAAAGTTTTAAAATCTTCCGATTTTAAAAATACATTTATATTTAATGGCATATCTATAATAACAATTAAAAGATATAATGGTAGAAAAACAAGTAATATACCTACTAAAAGAAGATAGAATATAAACAGTACAAATATTGTTGAATTAAACATTTGATTGAAAGCTTTTGAAACTGTATTTCTAAAGCTTGTATAATTATTCCAATAATCAAATATTAAAACTTTATGTAATACTTCTCTTTTTTTATCTAAATCATCATTATGTTTTTCTTTTAATATATAAAAAACGTAACTAGGAATATAATATTCTCCTTGAATATACTTTTCTTCTACAAAATTTATAGTATCTATTGTTCTATCCTTATTATATTTTTTTACATATGAAAGTAAAAAATTATCAAAATAATCATCAAAAGATTTATCAAGTTTTACTTTATCCCTATTAAAATATGCTACTATAACCCCTATAACAACTGAAACAACTCCTAGAATTTTAATTATATCATCTATATTTTCCATATTAATCCCCTCCAAAGTATAAAATTCAACTTCAAAGGTCAATATCCTTCAAAAACCATTCGACAGCTACAAAATAATTCTATTATTCTCCTTTTATCTTATTACTTCCCAATCCTCTGCAAATATATCACTTACACTTGGAACCCATGTATTAAAAGAATTTAATGTGTTTTTTATGACAAAGAACGGATAAATTTCTGAAAACTCATAATCTCCACCTTTATCCATTTGCACATACATTCCTTTTCCATTCCAGCTTAATCTAAACGCCTTTTCTCCATTTTTCAATAATGGCAATACTTCTTCAAATTTCATAATTCATTCTCCTTTTCAATTTATTATATAAAAAAAGACCATCTACAAAGATGACCTTTTGGGTTAATCTCTATTTTTATAAAGTTTTTACAGCGGTTCCATATGCAAATATTTCAATAACTTGTTTTTTACTTGCAAATCCATCTGCCACAGCAATACGATATTCAAATTGACAATTAATTACAGCATTCCCACCTAATTGTTCACACTTTTTCTTTAACTGCTCTTTTACGCCTTTAAACGCTGAGTTTGGGTCTGCACTTCTAAAAATACCTTCTTTATGAGAGTCTATTGCAAATATAGCATCTATAACCCCATATTCTTCTTTAATGTCTCCAGTACTTATAATCATATTTATACCCTCCAATACCTTTTTCTTTAATAGTAGTCTAAATTATATGATATTTCAACAAAATCAATTATACTTTTATACTACTTTCAAAAATAAAAAGGCTAGCTTACTAAAAACTAGCCTTTTAAAAAGGGAGATATGCATATTATTTAAGGGAGCAAGTTCTAGGAATCGAACCTAGATTAAACACCAATACCTGCATAGCGAGTGAGGTTACCAAGCCCCACTCTTTCAGACAATTGAATTAAATTCCGTTTTAATCCAATATATCTACATATAGTGTATTAATAAAACCTTTTGAACATAGTTAGAATTGAACTAACAGCGTCCTCACGCCCTGCCTAGTCTGTTCATAGTAATAAAAAAAGACCATACATTGGTCTTAATTAAATTCATATTTTTCCTTGTACTCTTTAATAGCATCATTCCATGCCTCTTGCTCTGTTATTCCTTTTTCTATAGCAATCCTTTTGGCTATCTCTCTTATTTTAGTTGCACCTTCTAATATTCCCATTTCATATTTCCCCCTATTCTATATAATTTAAGCGAGGTCATAAGTCCTCGCTCTATTTAAAATATAAGTTAAATGCCTTTTTTAAGTTGTAAATCAGGAAATGGTATAACTTTAGCAGAAGTTAGAGTATTTTTAGGTAAATTTAATAAATATTCTACTTCTTCTGGCTCTAGACTAAAATTATATGAAAATGAAAGTTCATCCATAAACTCTTTTGGAGTAAATACTTTCTCATTTAATAACATCAAAACTGCTGTTTTTAACAATGCTGGTAGAGAAGTTAATAACTCATCATCTAATGGTTCTGATTTTCTTAGCCCTCTACGTTGTAAAGTACGAATCATAGACTGATATTCATCCATACTGATAATTCCTAAAGAATATGAACGACGAATCATTGCTTGTATAGAAACTTTCCATTTACGTTTCAATTCTGTATAGTTTGGGATACGTAAAGGTGTTCTCTTAGCATCAATTTTAAAAGTTTCTTCTGGCAATAAGAATGTAGACGCGAAGCGATTAGCTTCTGATTCTCTATCTTTAAACTCTTGTTTTTCCAAAGCTTCTACATCCTCACTCCATTCATGTAAGCATATATGCCCTAATTCATGAGCTATATCAAAATGAATTCTAGAAGCAGAAGTCTTATTACTAGAATATCCAATAAGATAAACAGTCTCTCCTGCAATATCTACCATTTGGCTAAATGCATCTATATCATCTGTTGAAGTCGAAAAACTTGTTACAAGTATTCCATGCTGTTCTACTTCATATATGATATTATCAATAGGTTTTAATCCTAATCCCCAAGCTTCTCTTAAAAGTAAAGCAGCTTCTTCTGGTGTTTTCCCAGAACAATCCGGTAAATTTAATGTTGGGAATTCAATATAGTCTTGTAAGAAGAAATATATTTCTGCTAGAAATTCCATTTTTTGAATTTGCTCTGCTCTATATTTTTTATTTGTAGTCAATAATGCTCTGAAATATGTTGAACCTATTGCAATATTAGTTCCTGTTTCTAAAAAGAACTTAACTGGAAAACCTAACACTCTTGCTATTCGTTTCACTACATTATTATCATTTGGTTTCGATTTATTATTCTCATACATCGAAACAGTCTGTCTTTGACAGTCAATTCTCTCAGCTAATTCAGCTACTGTCATTCCTCTATATATACGAGCTTTCTTTAAACGCTCTCCATTAAAATTAATTTCCATAATTATTTCCTCCATCTATTCACTAAAAAGTGACTACTTGGCATCTTCCTCCTTTTTCGCCTTTTTTAAAGGATGTGTTTTCTTTCTTGCAACTGCTTTTGAAGTTAAGTTTAATCCAAGAGTAGGGTTATTTGCAATAGGATTAGTCTTGTCAACTTTTTCTACAACTGTACTTTCTTCTATAGATATATAAGAACTCCAATCTTTTTCTGTAACAATGTCTAAGTTTGTATCAATCATTACAGCACGAATAGATGTAAGTTGATATTCAGATGCATCAAACAGTATTAATGCATGATGGTTAACAACAACATTGTCTTTTATTAGATTCGCAAGTAATTTTTGTACATGTTCTTTAACTTTATCTTCATCATCAAATTTTTTAGGGAAAAAGGATATTTGCCCAACAGGTGCTTTTAAATCTTCATTAAAGTTTTTAGTCAACTCATTCAAGTAGTGCATGTTTCTTCTTTCAGGTTGTTTTTCATATATTTCCTTAAATCGTTGTTCTCTCATTATGGTAAAAATATTTTCACTACTTTTTTCATGTATAATGACCATTCCCCAACATCCACGTTTAGCTTCATATGCCATACAATCAGGGCTATTAAGTACTTCACAAAGGTCTCTATTTAATAAATCCCAAATACGGGTAGGTATACTGTTTTTAGTTACAAGATTCTGCTTTTTAATATCTTCTTTTATTTTATCTCCAACAGCTCCATTAACACATTGAACAATTGTAGAGATTATTTCATTAGGTATTTCTAGTTTTGCGTCTTCTGGCATACAATTATGCACCTCCTACATATGTTTATATACTTATTGTAGGCGTTTTGTGCTAAAGTGTCAATATTAAAAGACAAATATATGCATTTTTTATATTTAAAAGGTCATTTAAAATTTTTTAATTGTTTATATAATATCCCTAATTGTAAAAATTATTCACTTCGGCTAGAGTAAAAATAACCCCTTAACCCTAGCCGATTATTTAGTTTTGAGAGGGAAATCTTTATTTCCACGATATTATTATCTCATGTTTTTTTAATCAAAAAGGGGAGAAAGTAGGGAATAAAGTGGGAATTTCTGGGGAAAAACTGGGGAATTTTCTAATTTTTAAATAATGGGAGTTCATTTTCCTTAATTCTTGGATAAAGCATATCCATAACTTTATACACTAATCTTTCCCTCACACATCTACATGTTTTTCTATCTGAGTTCATCTCTAAGGATATATAAACCATACTATTTTTAATTCTGCTATTATAAAATAGTTTAAAAAAATGTTCTTCTCTTATATCTAAGCATGTAAGTGCATTTTCTATTTTCTTCTTTTCAATTTCCTTATCTTTTTTTATCTTTTTTAACTTAGCAATATCTCTTTCTTTTTTTATAATCTCATTCTCAACAGTTGAATTAAAAGCATATGTTGGACTTACTTTTTCATCATATCCAACAGCCTTACACCCAAATATCTCATTTTCTCTACTTTCTATATCTAATTCAAGATTTTTAATTTCTGCATTTAAAAATTTATACTGATGTAGTCTACCTTCTACTTTTTTAAATAGTTCTTTTTTATTAATATTATTATCCATACTTTCACACTCCTGTTTATGTTATAATAATCTTGGATAAAAGCTTTATATTTTTGACAAGTGGAGTGTGAAAGCACTCCTTTTTTCTTTCAATTTATATATTGAAGGTTTTCCCCTTTAAAGAGGAAAAGTCTATCCCTCTCTTAACTCACTATTGATAATTGACTATTTAAAAGTCTTATTTCTTCCTCAAACACTATAGGTAACTTATAATTGTTTACAATCTCTAATACTTTATCTAACTGGCAACGCTTTATAGCCTTATAACTTTCTACTCCAAATTCTCGTTTAATCTGATGATATATATCGCTGTATACTTTACCTCTTAAAGATTTATTTTTATAAGCCTTACTTCCATGCCCACCAAGTGATTTTGTTGCTACCCTCTTAACCTCTTTAACAATACACTCACACTCAACGTTAAAAAGTGGTGCATCATCCATAAAGTTCTCTAATTTCTCATTAACACTCTCTATTTTAGTTTCTAAGACTTCTTGTTTCTTATCTAGCATAAATATAGCTTGTAACTCTTTTGATGCACTTAAAAGAGGATTATTTAATTCCTTTCTCATAGAGAAATATCCATCAACTATTTTCTCGTATTGTTCCCAAGCTATATCATCTTCCAATATCTTTAGTAGTTTTGAATAACCTCTTTCAGATAACAAATATATGTTATTTGCATTTGCATAAGATTGATTAGAGTATCCCATTTCCAAGCTAAGTGATTTTAAATAACTTGGTCGCTCTGAACGACTCACTTTTATATCTAAAATATCTATACCATCTTTAAATCTTTTTATATTATTATTTATAAGCTCATTTACATGTTTAAGTTCTCTATTATGTATCTTAGCTATATCCTTTACTAGCATTGCTTTCTTGCCTTTTCCAAATCCACCCTCTATATCATGAAACTTCATTCCCTCAACTTCTAAAGTTCCAAGTACTGTTATTTCTTTATTTATATTTTCATTCATAATCTATCTCTCCTTTTCTTTTTTGAATAATTCATTTCAATTTATTTACAGTTCTGAAAAATCTATTGTTATTATTAATATCTCATAGTATCCTAACCTTATATCATCTAACCTTAGGAGGAATTTATGGGGAATTTAATAGTTTTCTTAATAAAGCTTTGTATTTATTTTTTACTGGCATTTGCTGCCCAAAAACTCAATAAGACATATCCACTCAAAAAACATATATTTATATGGGTCTGTTTAATTATCTTAATATCATTTTTTATAGAATATATTAATAATTTTCTTGTGACTTTTATTTAGATTCTTTTTATATAATATCTTCTAGCATAACTTCAACTCTTGGTCTATCACTATAATATTTCTTACTCACCACTTCTACTATTTGAGAATCATCTTTGTATGCGATACCATTCAAGCTGTCAGCTACAGACTTGATTATATTGTCTAAATCGGGTTTCTTGTTTGGTCTTATTAACCCTTCTACTTTAGCTATAGCATCCTTATACGCTTTAGTATTTACCTTATTTTTCTGTAGTGCTTCTCTATCTTTTTTAGTAATGTCAAAGTAACAAATAACTGTCATTTTCACATTACCCTCAAAGAAATGTTTTACTGTAGAGTTATACATGAGTCTAATCCAATTTTCATAAAGTACAGTTTGTTCGGTTGTGTATGCTTTACCAGTCGATGTACTCATTCTAGGACGTGCCTTTGCCTTTGGTTCTCCATCTATTACAAAATTAACTTTCATTGGCTACCTCATTTAGTTCTATTTCTTCTGTATCTCTAACAACAAACCAATGTGGCTTGTATCCAAACTCCTCTATCCACTTTTCAAATACTTCATTTAATCTATCATCAAGTATTTTTTCATCTTCATCTTTTATATAACTTGACCAGCTCTCTCCAAATTCTCCAGTCATTTTAAGTTCTTCCTTAGCTCCTTGAATAGCATCCTCTCTACTTTTGTATTCATCACTTCCGAAGAACTCATCATCCCAACTATATAACCAAATATCTTTTTGCATATAAATTCCTCCTCTACTTTTTACTCATATTTTTTACTGCTTCACGAACTTCACATATGCTATATCCAAATTTTTTAAATCCTTTTACATATCTTCTTATGGAACTTGATATACTTCTTCCTACTCTACAATTCTCATATCCTTGCCATAAGTTCTCTTTTTCCTCTTGCTTTACCATTTGAGAAACTGCTTTTTGAAATTTATTCATCCTATTTACTCCTAGCCCTATTAGCCTTCTTCTTACATTCCTTACAACAATAAATATCATTAGATTTTTCCTCAAGATAAAATAATTTCCCACACCAACTGCATCTTCTTCGTTTCATGAAATCACTCCTTATAATTCCTAAATGATTCAACTAACATTTCAGTGTTTCCACAAGTATCTTCTGTAAAATCTATTTGTCTCCCATTAAATTCTCTTATATAATCTGCTATATCATATATTCTTTGACACTTTTGTTCTATACAGTTACAAATATCATTTATATTTATTTCGTTTGGAATTTCAACTATAACTTCATGTTCTAAAGTCACTTTTTCCTCAAACTTAATTTTATATTTTTTCATTTTAAATACTCCTTTATTTCATTTTTGAGAGTCACAAAACACTTCAACAATAATTTATACTAAAAGACATTTTGCAACTCTCTAAACTGTTTTAATTAGATATTTTTACTTATATTTCTTCTACCTCAATATCAAGCCACTTTTCACAGCCAATCAGACAACCAACCGGATAGTGACAATCATTCTTATTTTCATAAATACAACAGCTACACTCTGCATCACATTTAAACAAAAGTTCCATTAAACTTTCCTTATCTCTAGTTACCTTTTCAAAATTAGTTATTTTCTTTTCTACTTTCTCTCCAGCGAATTTTTCATAACAAGCCGGACACATATGTTTATCCATGCTAATCATTTCATTAACATTCTTTCTATATAGCTCAATACATTCTAAATTATTTTCTTCAAATATACTCTTGCAAAAGTCACATTGTATAATCTTACTCATTATTCTTCTACCTCCATTTCAAGTCACTTTCTGCATCCATCCAAACTTTTTATCATTTCAAAGTTAGTCATTTTTAGTACCATCTTCATTTCTCAATAATTCATGAGCTTTTTCTTCATCATAACTGCAAATATTTCTACCATCACAATAATGACAAAGTAATCTAGTATTTTTAGTAACATTAGGAAACATTTTTTTGCAAATCTCCAATCTATCATCCATTCTTAAACACCTCTTTTATTATCACAATTTTCACACTCTTTTAGATTCAATCTATACTCATAAACTCTACCAGCTATAAAACTTCCTATTACTAATATCGCACTAGCTAAGACATTCATTCTCAAGACTCTCCTTACGTTCTAAGAACTCTTTTCTAATTTCCTCTAAATTCTCATATTCATTACCAACTACTTTGTAATCTCTACTATGATATATTTCTGTTTTATCTATAATCTCTATCCATTCTCCTTCAAACTTCTTTAAATAATGCCATTCCAAGTATATTTTAATACTGTCAACATCCCTTTTTACAACTCCATATTGGCTTGTGTCATGGAAATTATCATATCCTTTCAATATATCCCCTTCACAAATTTCTTGATTGTTTCTAGCCCATTCTCCAGAGCATACCCCAACATTAGATACTCTTTGCCATTCACAATTCTCTTTTAGCATAAATAAACAATCTACTGCATCACTCCACTTTATAGTATTTGAATAAATCCATTTCTCATTTTCAAAATCATAACCTCTGTATTTAATTAGACTCATTTAATCATCCCCTCATATTCGTACCTACTTAATATTTTTATAGCTATATCAATAGCTTTATTAACAGAACACTTTTTCTTATTTAATATCTTTTCAGCTAACTTAATTACTTGTTCCACATTTGCCAATACCATCTGTCACCTCTTGAATATATCTAGCTTTCCATCCATTTTTAGAAACCTTACCTGTTCTTGCTAAATGAGCAATATAAACATCTGTAAAATATACGTATTTACTTGCTTCAACAGCAGTATTAAATACTTTAGTTTCTCCAGTCACAATATTAAAACACTCTACTTTTTTACCTTTTCTTCCTTGCCCCTCATTATTTACACGCAAATCAATTACATTTGCTTTTTTATTTCTATCCCTTACTTTTCTTAGATTAAATTCAAACATATCTTCTATATCCTTAGTTCTTTCTAAAAATGTTCCAGCATCTACCCAAACTTTAGCCATATTTAGTTCCCCCTTTATTTAACTGGCATTTGAAATATTCTATTTCTATAACTTCTAACCTTATAACTGTCTATAGAATCCGTTCTAGTCCCACCTTCAATAAATCTTTGTATATTATCTAACACTTGCATAGCTCTTTTTTCATCCTCGTATTTTCCTATTTCCTTAAAGTTATTTATTTCTCCAAACATTGCATATACATATTCCTTATCAACATTTATCCAATCAGCTTTTACTAAATCAGTTTTATCTTGACTTCTAATTATTATCATCCCTAATACCCCCATCATCATTTTTTCTGTTATAATTTTTGAGACTTTCAGTATTTTAAGCCACAATATTTCTCTCAATAAAGAGTCCCATCCAGATATTATTGTAAAAGTCCCTTCATATTTTACTCGCTCAAACGGATTGTCTATTTCTGTACCCTCGAATGTTGCTTCTTCAGTTCTTGTATTATTTA
This sequence comes from Clostridioides sp. ZZV15-6597, assembly GCF_020657815.1. NCBI lineage: Bacteria > Bacillati > Bacillota > Clostridia > Peptostreptococcales > Peptostreptococcaceae > Clostridioides > Clostridioides sp. ZZV15-6597. The sequence goes on from NZ_JAGWCT010000002.1 coordinate 22,604, forward strand.
TCTCAAAACTTTCATTATCACATTCTAAGAAAATTTTCTTACTCTCATGTTTCACTTTTAGACCTCCAATTTTTTTAACTTCTAGGAAGTAATATTGCATAATTACTCTCTAGAACACTTAACTGAATTTCTCTTTTTGACTCTTTTTAATAATCTCATCTAGTTCATCCTCTGAATACTTAGTAAATGTTTGTTCAAAGTTGGCAAACTTATTCTTGCTCAACTGGTTATTAGTTACTTTTTTAGTTTTCTTATTTTCATGTTGCAATCTATATGATTCTAGTTGCTCATATGTAGTTATATTTGCATCCTTCCATTTTTTAAGGATTCCTTTTAAGTATGCTAGATTCATATTCATCTTTTCAGCACATATCTCTATAGCTCTTTTAAATACTCTTATATCTACTTCATTAGATACTTCTAATAACCATTCAGCTGTAACTGGATATATTACTCCTATATTTTCTTCATAGAGCTTCTTAAATTCTTTTAAAAAGTTATCCACAGGTTGCTTTCCTATATACATATTATTAATACTGTTACTATTAATACTGTTACTATTAGTGTCCATATTTTCCGTGTCCGGCTGAGTCGTGTCCGGAAAAGTAGGACATGGTTCCATGTCTACATTTTTAGGATATGGTTCCGTGTCTTGCTTTTTAGGACATGGCTTTTTCTTCTTTTTCTCTTCTTTTAAACCTCTCTTAGAAATACATTCTTCTATATAGGTTCTATCAAATACTATTTCATATATATTGTTTTGCATCTTACCTTGTTTGGATTTATTCTTATGAATCCTTATATAACCACTCATTTCTAGCTCTTTTTTGTATTTTGTAAATGTGTCTTTTGATATATCTAGTTCATAACAAATTAAATCTCTAGATGGAAAACATGTTCCATCATTCCCTGCAAAACTAGTTAGATATGAATACAGCATTCTAGCACCAACTGTCAACCACCTATCTCTTGCTATTATTCTTGGCATAAGACCATATCCACCACTTAATATATTTAATTTCTCTAAAACTGACTTATCTTCTTTCAAGGTGTCTCACCTACTTAATCAACATTTATAGATTCTTCCATACTTATTTGGTAATCTATATTTTCAACTTCTTCTTTTATTTCAACTTCATCCTCTTTCACCTCTTCAAACTCAGTATCTATAAAATCATCTTTTGGTTCATATTCACTTAGTAATTCAATTAATTCATCTACTTCCTCAAACCTTAGTTCTTTTAAATCAAACCCGTTACTCTCACAAAATTCTTCTAGCTTTGATGTATCTTTTTTATTCTCATAATCATACAAACCTTTCATTGATGCTAATTTAAGTATTCCTTGTTTTTGTGATGGGCTTGCCTTACCTATTTCAATAGGCTTTTGAGGTAATTTATCTGGTACAGTCTTTATTTCTGCACTATCATATAATCCTTGTAAATCTTCTGGGAATGCTTCTCTTAAAGCTGTAACAATAGCACATTTTCTTATCATTACACAAGGCATTTGTTTCCAAGTAGCTTGACTCTTTGAATACTCTTCTAAAGACACTACAGACTTTATAGGAAACCTCATCCCTCTAACTGATACTTCACACCATCCACCGATTAATTCTTCTTGTGGTAGCTTTAAACTGCCCTCCCTTTCAAATACTTCTCCATTTTTATTTACAGTTACTATTCCTGCTTTCATACCTTCAAAATTAGGATTTTTATTTGCTCTTTTTACAAATACATCTTTACCAACTACTATGTTTGCCGGTGAATTACCAAACTTTATTAAATATGCTTCTTTTATAAATGGATTTAATTTTTGAGCCTTACATAATTCTATAAACATTAGTACTTCTTGGTCTGTTACATTTCCATTTCCACTTACTAAGTAATTCTTTACTGTCATGTAATCAAGTATTTGACCCGATTCTAAGGTGCATGTTGCTAATTCTAAAGCCTTGTTATTCATTTTCTAGCCCCTCCATATCTTTTATATTCCTTTTTAAAACTGACACAAAACCATCTATATAATCACCATAGTCCCCTTGTAATTTGTATTCGTCTAAATGTTCTTTGAATTGTTCCAAAGTACATCCTTTTCTATGTTTATCTATGCAAGATTCTAACGCTGATATTTGTCCAAATTTTACATCCCAATCTACTTCATCTACTGTTGTAAATCTTAATAAAAATAATCTATCTTCTAAATCCTTAATTATTTCATTTTTTGTTTTCATTTATTCCCCCTTATGTTATAATATAGCTACATAATTTTTTGATTGGAGCCATTGCAGTGGCTCTTTTCTACATTATTTGAACTGCTAAGGGTCTATCTGTTTCAAATTCTTCTCTCATTAGCAGTTCTTCTGCTTCTTCTGTATCTCTTTCTATCCTTTTATACTCTGCATATGCTTCATGCTTAATTCTGTCTTGTTCATCTGTTGTAAGACTTCTATCTGCCCATGCTCTTTGTACTATATCTAAATATATTAAGTATTGTGCTTTTCTGTATTTTTCTATATCCTTGATTAATTCTTGTCTACTTTTCATTTTCCAATCCCCCTATTGATTCAATCTCTGAATTTAGCATAAGTAAAACATCCTCATATGCTCCTAATTCTTTTTCGTCTGCTCTACACTTATATCCAATTGACTTTTTATATTCTATCCTCTCACTTAGAGCCTGTATTTTATATTCTAAAAATCTTTTAGTTACTTCCATGTTCAATCCCCCTTAAAGTTCAAGTCCTCTTTGCTTACATTCTTCCATATAAGTTACACACTCTATATAAAATTTTGGTGTAGGTACTTTTTTATGTTTTTTACAAAATCTTAGAAACCATCTTAGAGTCAATTAAATCACCCCCTTTCTCTTTTTCAATACAGCTCTATCTTTTAGTGCATTTTTCATTACATATTCTTCAAAAGAAATTAAATCTACTCTGTAACTTACTCCAACTTTGATGACTGTATATAAATTTTGTGCTTCTGCTTCTTTTATCATGTTTCTTGCTGTTACATCTGACACTTTCAAGTATTCTTTAAACTCTTTTAATGTAACTAAATTCATCCTTTTAATTCCTTCTCTATCTAAAAACATCTTGATGATGTCTGTTGTATCGTCTCTTCGCATTAGCTCTTGTACTAAGTCTTTTGTATCTATGAATTGCAATGCTGTACTCATTTTCAATCTCACCCTTTCTGTATATGTAGACTTATTTAAAGAAAATCTTGCTAAATTCAATTCCTAAAAAGTAGAAAATTCCTATCAAAATTCCTCTAATGAATATTTCTTTTTCTTTATTTCTCATAAACTTGCTCCTTTTAAAAATTTTATATTCAGTTTTCAAAGTGCTGTCATGTTTTAACCTAATTCTTGCTTAAATCTGATATTCCATATTTTAGAGCCATATCTTTTATAATAGATACGTAACCCTCTATGAGTTTTTTATCATCTTGTATAACATCTAAATTATTCACTTTCTCTCTTTTAGATTCAGATACCCCTTCTTCTGCCATCTTTCTTCTTTTATTGATTAATCTTCTATGCAAATCAACTCCAAATCTCTTATTTAATAATTCATAACTTTCTGTTCTAAGCATATTTATATGTTCAAAACCACCTTGTTTTTTTGCTATTCTTGCAATTAGTTGATGTGTATCTGTTCTCCAACTAGTTGAATCTAATGAAACTACATCTTTTATTGTTTCAACTTCTTCCTTTGCCTCTAATGCAATGTTATTAGCTCGGTTAACTTGTAGTCTTAAATCTTTCATTTCTTTTAAACTTTCTATTAAAACATCTTCTATACAAGATGGTTTCTGTTGCTTAACTTTGAAATATGTTTCCTCTAAATTATCAAACTGCTCCCAAGCTTTATCAGTATCTAATATTTTGCAGTGCCTATTTGCTCCTCTTTCAGTCCAAAGATAAAGTTTGTTTACATTAGGTGCAATTCCTATATCATATGAATCGCGTTTAAATGTCCTTAAATCATCACCTTGCAGACAAAAATAATGTTTACCTTCAATAAATCTCTCTTTATTATTATTAAAATTGTTACTTATATTTCTAATTTCAGTTTCATAAACATCTGCTAGTTGCTGTGTAGTTAGAACTCTTTCGTTGTTTCTTTCTATTACTTGTAAGTTATTCATATTTTTCAACTCCTTTTTCTCTTAATGTACTTTTAGTACAGTTGCTTTTCAAAAAAATATATTCTATTGAAGTATTGAAATAAGTTGCTATTTTTACAGCTGTATTTAGAGATGGTACTCTTTCGCCATTCTCTAAGAAAGCTATATACCTACTTGTAAGTCCTAATTCAGCTCCCAATTGATTCCTGCTTAATCCTTTTTGTATTCTAAAATCTTTTAGTTTATTCATTTTTTCACCTTCTTTTATTTTATCTTATGTACTAATAGTACAGTACTATTAGTACATTGTCAATAGCTTTTTTAAAAAAAATGAGCTATAATTGTTAATTAAGAACTAATAGTTCAATATAAATATAAAAGGTGGCTAAATAACATGATTGGATATAGAATAAAAGAATTAAGAAAAGAAAAAGATATTACTCAAAAAGAACTTGCAACTTTTTTAGGGCTTACACCTAAGATGATTTCTTTTTACGAGAAAGAAGAAAGATTTCCTCCTCATGATATAATTTTAAAACTATCAGATTTTTTTGATGTATCTACAGATTACTTACTTGGAAAAGTCAATGTAAAAAATGTAGACAATCTTAGTGAATTGGAACTAATTGAAAATCTAAATTTTTCTGGTGACATAAAAGAAGCTTTAAAAATGATTAGTGAGCTAAGTCCTGCATCACAAGAAAAAATGTTCAAAATAGCAAAAGTTTTCCTTGAAGAAGAAATTAATGAGAAAAAATAAGAAAGAGGAGAAAATCACTCCCTTTCTTTTTTATTTTCTTGTTTACAATATTCTTTTAGCAACTCTATGTATTTTTCAAATTTCTCATCACTAATTGTTTTTATTTCGTTTAATGCATCCCCTGTATCGATTAGTATTCTTTTTGATTTTTCCACATACTTTCCCCCTATCGCAAGAACTTATGTTCTTATTTTTAGTTAAAATTTCCCAACAAATTTTAATAAAATCATATGATTATGTATTTTCATTTCTAGAAATGTTTTTAGACTATTCAGAATTGTCTTTGATAATTATCTTACTTACATAATAATACTTTTGATTTGTTAATGCAATAAAAAAACCGCAATTGTAATAAAAAAATCGAAATTTGTAGAGAGTTGGAAGTTTTTTCCATTCTTATATATTATTAATCGTCTTTTTAATTATATTTTTTTGTATTTTCTTACTTATATAATATTTTTTATTATTTAATTTTAAAATCTTCGTTTTGCTTTTCATATCATATAAATATAGTATTTACTTTTTAATGCTATTTAATTACATATTTTTCCTAAATACATAGCATTTTTGTAGAAAATTTTATATACTTAAATTGTTATTATCATAAAGTAGAATACACTAGAAATTAATTAAATACAAAAGGAGTAATTTTTTATGAGCATTTTGAATCTATTTAGAAAAAATAAAAACAAAAATAATATTAATTTCAATGAAAAATCAAATAAATCAAAACAAAATTCTAATAACACTATGACATCTTCACAAGAATATAATCCTATTTCTATTCATAATGTAGAGGTAAAAAATGAAATTAACAAAGTATTGAATGTAAGTTATAATGACACAACAAATTTATATGAATTAGAAAAACAATCAAGAGAAAAATCAGATGCTTTATATAATATACATAATAATAGTGTTAATGAGTTTAACCCACAAAGCAATATATTAGAAACAGATACTAAACCACTTACATCAATAGAAAAATCTTTCTTAAAATACATAATTGGAGAAAATATATGTGAACCTTATATAGCAGCTTATTGGACATATGAATATAATATTAACTATTCATACTTAATTTCTAAGTTTTTCAATATGGATTATCTTAAGATTTCAAATTACATTGAAGACCTTACTAAATTAACAGTTTCTGAATTGAAAGAAATATTAAAATCTAATAACATTAAATCAACTGGTAAAAAGGCTGAATTAATAGAAAGGATAGAAAAAGAAATCTCACGCAAAGATTTATCTAATTTTTTTAATAGCTCCAACAAATATTATGCTTTAACAGATAAAGGAAAGGAACTGTTGAAAGATGTGCGTAAATCTGTTACTAAAAATACTGACCTAGAAGACCAGTGTTTAGAATTAATTTATATTGATAAATATGAGGAAGCATATGACTTAATTTGTAAATATGAATCCTCTAAAAATATCCAAAGAGGAATTAATATAAACTGGGAAAATCATAAAATTACACCTATGCAAATTGAGTCTTACAAAGCCATAAAGGAATTAGATATAAATTTAAAAGACACACTTTTAGATAACATAATTAAATCATCCTATATACTTTGTGATATGTTAGGAAATAACTCCAAAACTTCTCTATTAGTAAAACGTTTGGTAAGAGAAAAAATTGATAATATCGAAATTAATAATGCTATAAATAGTATAAATGATGTAATATACAATCACTCTACTATAATATATAGTGAGACTGATAGTAGTAGTAATAAAAATTTACATTATATAGATGTTGTTAAAAATAACAAATCAATACCATTCGAAGTTAATAATAAAAATTACAACTTCAAAATTAACGAAAATGAAATCTACTTTTTTAATATACTTAAAATTAAAATGTACGAAAATGAATTAAAAAATAATTTTGTCTTTGATAGAATGTCAGATGGAGCATTTAATGTATTTGATGCTTCAGACAACTTCATTGGTGAAGTTAAATTGCAAGGCAGAAAAAAATGGATAATGTACATGAAAAATGAATTTGGTTCAGAACATATTTATGGCGAATTAATTCACTTAATCGATGGTATTGATGCTTGGATTAAATATTCAAAGGAATATCTAAAATAATAAAAGAGCTACTTAAAATGATTAAAACTAATTTTAGGTGGCTTTTCCTTATGCTCAAAATACTGATAATATACTTTTATAAGAATGTTATATTATTTTTCTAATTTCTGTTAACATACCTTTATAATCCAACTAAATTCTTTTAAATAACTACCATTTTGTTTTATTTTTACGTTTTTTTGCAAATATATGGAAATTACACATAAAATTTTATATACTTAAATTATTATTATCATAAAGTAGAACAAAAAATAAAAAAGGAGTTTTGATATGAACAATGAAAATGAACAGTTAAAAAGTGATTTACTCATCAACGATGAAAAAATCAAAAATCTTAATTTCAAGATACCCTGGTATTATTCTTTATGGACTATATCCATACTAATTCTTTCTACATTTTCAACATACTCTATATCATTTATAGTTGCAATAATATTCTTATTTAAAAGAAATAAGATAATGAAAAAACATAAAGATAGCATTAGTATACTATTATCTGATGTCGAAAAAATCAATAATAAATATATTTTATTAAATGATGAAATTAAAATGAAAGAAAAACACTTTGAAGATTTATGTGAATCAAATGAAAATAAGTTAAAAGAATTATCCAATCTATTAGACAAAAAGAAAGTTGAAATTGATAAATTTGATTCAGAAAACCAAGATAAATTTAAACTTATCGAAGAACTAAAAATAGAAAAAGAAAGACTTGATAATCTTATAAAAGATAAAAATATACTTAAAGATAATATTAATACTTTAAATTCTCATTTAGAAGAATTAAAAAATGAAAGGGAAGAGCTTAGAGATATAAACACAACTTTAAAAAATAAAAAAGAAGAGCTAAAAAGATTATCAGAAGAATTAATACAGACTGAAGATGAGGTTCTGCTTCAATCATTTGGATTATATAATCCAAAATATGATTTTGAAAACTCTGATGAGTATATGGAAAAATTAAAAGAAATAAGAGAAATGCAAAAACTATTAATAAGAAATAAAACAGGTGTAAAATATTCTGATTCTTGGACTGTTGATGGAAGCATTCAAAAAGGTAGAACTATGACTAATCAAAATATTAAAACAGCTCTTAAGCTATTCAATAGTGAATGTGACATAGCTATGTCAAAAGTTAGTTTTAAAAATATTGATTCTATAGAAAAAAGAATACGAAAAGCATTTACTGATACAAATAAATTAAATACTTCAAATAAGGTTTCTATAAAGGAAAATTATCTTAATTTAAAAATAGATGAGCTTTATTTATATTATGAATACCTTCAAATGAAGGAAGAAGAAAAAGAAGAACAAAGAGCTTTGAGAGAACAAATGAAAGAAGAAGCTCTTGTTCAAAAAGAAATAGAAAATCAAAAAAGAAAACTAAAAAAAGAAGAATTACAATTCAAAAATGAATTACTTAGACTAAAATCAACTATCCCAGAAGATGAAAATGATAAATTAGAATGGGAACAAAAAATTAATTCTATAGAAGAAAAATTAGCTTTATTATCAAAAGATTTAGATGATGTATTAAATAGAGAACAAAATACAAGGGCAGGACATGTATACATAATCTCTAATATTGGTAGTTTTGGAGAAAATGTATATAAAATAGGAGTAACTAGAAGGCTAGACCCAACCGAGAGAATAAATGAATTAAGTAGTGCATCAGTTCCTTTTAAATATGATATACATGCGACTATATTTAGTGAAGATGCACCTAAGCTAGAGTCAGCTTTACATAAAGCTTTTGATAATAAGAGAGTTAATAAGGTAAATAATAGAAAAGAATTCTTCGAAGTTACTCTTGATGAAATAAGAGCAGAAGTTGAGAAAAATTTTGATAAGACTGTGGAATATACAAAACTAGCGGAAGCACAAGAATATAGACAAACGTTAAAAATACAAGAATTAAATAATAAATTAGCTTAAATATATTCAAACAATTATAATTTAATAAAATATTATTTTTGAATATCTGTATCAATTTGTGGTATAATAAAAGCAAGAAGAACTACAATCTATTTATGGTAGAGTGGAGTTCGTAATTTGAAAATTACTTAGTTTTATGGAATCTGATTTTTAAATCAAATTCCCAACCACTCTTAGTGCCAGCTTTGAGTGGTTTTTTACGTTTTTTAAGTAAATTGCTAACTAGACAAACTATTAAACTAACAGATAGTCTTTCTAGTACACTTTGTAAAAAATTATCCATGTATATTCACCTCCCTTCTTAGCGTTGGGAGGATAATTTTTGATACATGAACTCCACTCTATAAATTGTAGGTTGCATCTTCTTGCTAAAAATATTATAACATATAATTCTTACATATTTTACCTATATATTACATTTAAATTTCTATTTTAGCTTATTCTTCTTATTTACACGTATATAAGTACGTTTTATAATATAATTGTAAGGAGTTGATAAAATGAAAAAAGATATATATGTATATCCAGCTATATTTAGCTATGATGAAGATGGTATTTCTGTAGAATTTCCTGATTTACCAGGTTGTTTTACATGTGGAGATACAACAGAAGAAGCCTTAAAAATGGCTAAAGAAGCTCTAGGACTACATCTGTATGGTATGGAAGAAGATAACAATACAATACCAAGTGCAACAACTATAGATAAATTAAACTTAGAGAAAAATCAAATACCTACTTTAATAGAAATATATATGCCGATTCACAGAAAAGCTATAGAAAATTACTCTGTTAAAAAGACTCTTACTATTCCGCAATGGCTTAACAGAGAAGCTGAGAAACATAAGGTTAATTTTTCTCAAATACTTCAAGAAGCTTTAAAAAACTATCTTAATATTCATTAGATATAATTAGAGCAGTATAACTGCTCTTTTATATAAATATATAAAAACTTATAAAGGAAGTGTACATATGAACATTAAATCAGCTTTTATAAGAAAAAGGGGAGAAAAATTTCATGTATATGTGGAGTATGTGGAAGAAGAAACTAGTAAAAAGAAACAGAAAAGTTATGGAAGTTACGAAAAGAAAAAGGATGCTGAAAAACATTTAATTGAAATAAAATCTACTATAAACAATAATAAATTTGTTGCTCCAAGCAATATTACTGTAGTTGATAGATGCGTCAAATATTTAGAAGATAAAAAAATAAATTTCTCTCCTAATACGTTAAAAAACCGAAGAGATATAATAAAAAATCAAATTCAGCCATTTTTTGATGAAATGAAATTAACAGATATTACACCTTCTATATTACAGACTTATATAAACACTATATATAATAAAACTGCATTAAACTCTGCAAAAAATATAGTAGGTTTTTTAAAAGCTGTATTAAAAGAAGCATATAGACTGAAAGAAATACAAGAAAATATATGCGAATTTATAATAACACCAAATAAAAGGGATACTACGACACACAATTTTTACACTAAAGAAGAAGCTAAATCCTTATTAGAAAAATCTAAAGATACTATTTTATCTATCCCTATTTATCTAATGTTAACGCTTGGATTACGTTTTGGAGAAACTGTAGCTCTTAGATGGTCTGATATAGAACTTGATAAGAAAACTATACATGTAAATCAAATTTTAGTATATGTTGATAGTGTTGTAAGTTTTAAAGAACCTAAAACATCGAAATCAAAAAGAACATTATCAGCACCTGATGAATTAATAAGTTTATTAAAAGAAGAAAAGCTAAAACAAAACAAATTAAAATTACAAGGAATATTAAAAAATGAATTAGACCTAGTATGTCTAAACTCAAAATTTAAACCTTGGACTCAACCAAATTTTTGTATACCTTTCAAAAGACTATTAAAAAATAATAACCTTCGACACATAAAGATACATGAATTAAGACATACAAATGCAAGCTTACTTCTTCTAGCTGGAACTAATATAAAAATAATCTCTGAAAGATTAGGACATACAGATATAAAAATAACTATGAATAGATATTCTCATATTTTAGACGAAATGGATAAAGAAGCCTCTGAAAATATAAGTAATGTTCTCTTTAAATAATGTTCAGTTTTATGTCAGTTAAATGTCAGTAATCATCATATTTTTCTTAAATGTCAGTTAAATGTCAGTTATATATATAATAATACATAATAGTAAACAACCGTATTTCACTACTATTTACTATTATTTAATAGTATTTATAACTCAGATTTGATATAATACATATGGTAAAATTTTAATCAATAAAGCCTATATATTACTTATATATTAAAGTTAACAAATTTAAAACTAAGGAGAGCTATATGTTAAAAGCAATAAAAGGAAATATAATTTTCACAAAAACTTCAGATACTTTTACAGTATTTGAAAATAGCTACATTATACTAAACAAGGGTAAAGTAAAAGGTGTCTTTAAAGATATCCCTAAAGAATATAAAAATTTAGAAATCATAGACTACACTGATAAACTTATAATACCTGGTATGAACGACCTTCATTGTCATGCACCCCAATTTAGAAATTTAGGCATGGCTATGGATAAAGAACTTATACCATGGCTTGAAACTTATACATTCCCAGAAGAATCAAAGTATATAGATATAGAATATGCTACAAAGATGTATAAAAAATTTGTAAAAGAAGTCTGGAAAGCAGGTACTACTAGAATAGCTGTATTTGCAACAGTACATAAAAAAGCTTCTATGAAACTTATGGATATTTTTAAAGAAGTTGGTCTTGGAGCATATGTTGGTAAAGTAAATATGAACATGAATTGTCCTGACACTCTACTAGAAAATACGGAGGATTCTATCAACGATACAGAAGAAATAATAAGCAAATACAATGACATAAATTCTATTGTAAAACCAATTATAACGCCTAGATTTATACCTAGTTGTACAAGTAAACTTTTAAAAGAATTAGGCGATTTATGTTTAAAATATAATGTTCCTATACAATCGCATTTATCTGAAAATCATGATGAAATTGAATGGGTTAAAAGTTTAGAACCTGAATCTAAATTTTATGGAGATGCCTATAATAGATACAATTTATTTGGTCAAACCCCTACATTAATGGCTCATTGTATTCACTGCTCTCAAGAAGAAATAGATTTAATGAAAGAAAATGAGGTTATGGCTGTTCATTGTCCTGCTTCTAATTTTAATGTTGGTAGTGGAGCTATGCCTATTAGAAAATTACTTGATAATAATATTAAACTAGCCCTTGGTTCTGATATAAGTGGTGGCCATACACTATCAATATTTAAGGCAATAGTATCTGCAATACAGTTATCAAAATTATACTGGGTAAATTCTAATAAGAAATGTAATTTTCTATCTTTATCTGAAGCCTTTTATATTGCAACTAAAGGTGGAGGAAGTTTTTTTGGAAATGTTGGTAGTTTTGAAGAAGACTACGATTTTGATGCATTAATTATTGATGATTCAGATTTAAATCATGACAATTATTCTATACCTGAAAGACTTGAAAGATTTATATATGTTGGTGATGACAGAAATATCATTCATAGATATGTATGTGGAAAATTAATTGAAGAACCTAATATAGAATTATAATAAAAATTTTGATTATATAGAATTTGTTTATATAATTTGTTTAATTTATATAACTATAACTAGTAAAAGAGTATATTTTGAACCTAAAAAACTATAGGTTAAAATATACTCTTTTTCTTTAGTCTATTTATAACTTTAGTAATTATATCATATTTCCCTTAATATAATCCCCTATTCACATCTTAGATTATCTATATACATCCAAATATAAAAAAATAATTATGATTTTATAGAACTAATCAATTTTTTCTTTGTAAGCATTTTTAAACTTTATTTTTACTTTTGTTGTATGCTTTACATACACTAACTATTAAGAGTATACCTATAACTCCAAGTGATATTCTACTGATTACAAATCCCTGTGGAATATTAAATGCAAGATTCCCCATCATATCTGCAACTTTACTCTCCAGTATAGAGTTTACTAGACTCTTACCAGATATAATAGATAGTGCACCAGAATTTGTTATAAGAAATATTATTGGAATAAAAATATATAGTAAATTTCCATTTATATTACCAATAAACATACCCATCCCTAATACAAATAATACAGATGGTATTAAAATAAGAAATATAGGCTGTACAAACTGACCAAAGTTATTGAATTGAAATACTCTATTGTAAAAAATAAAACTTATCGCAATTACAATTACAACTGTTAGAAGATATGCAACTGCTATTGTAATACTTTTTAAGCAAAAATATGTTGTAGGCTTTATCTTAGTTGTCATAGTAATCGTCCTTACTGCTTCTTCTTTTTTTGAAAATATATATGTACAAAACATAAGAACTATAACTAGTAAAAATGGATTTACATCAAGTAAAAAACTTGAATAGCTCCACTCTGAAAATGGTGCTGTATCATTTAAACCATAGATTGTTTTTGTCTTAAGAACATTGTAGGAGAACCATCCTGTTATTAATAGTAAAACTAAATACACCTTAGAAAATAATAGTCTCTTCATTTCATATTTCATTATTTTTAAATTATTCAAGATTCAATTCCTCCCCTGTAAGATTACAAGCTTTTAAGAAATCATCATATTTTAATATATTGTACTTGTATTTATCATATAAACTTTTGAGAATAGTTTCAAATTTATCTTGACCTAAAATCTCTTCCGCCTTTAAAAGTTGTAGTGGCATTTTGTTGTAAAGAAGTCTCATAGAATTAGGTGATAAAATATTAAATACATAGTTCTCAGGTAACTTTTCTAGATATTGTGGATTATTCATATAGAAATTTCTCTTAAGTTTATCATTTTCTTTTTTCCAATTATCTATAGTTTTTTTACTATACTCTTTTCCATATTCATACTCCATAAACTTGTTAGTCGCATAATTTGTTATACCTTCTGCTGACCAAGGTGATACCATTGGATCAACTTGTACTATAATTCCCCACCATTGATGACATATTTCATGTGCCAAAACTTCAGCCCCATTACTACCTTCTCCTATACTATTTTCAAATACATCTGGGTTGAAAATACTTTCATCCATATAACTTATATTCTCATATGCTTTTCCTCCAGCCCCAATGCTTGATGTAGCTCCTCCTTCTACTAACTTAAGTGGAATAACTTTATAACGCTCTAATTCTCCATATTGCTTCGTATAAAAAGCAATAGAACCTTTTATAATTTTCTCTGCATTCATTTTGTTTATCTTGTCTTCATTCTTTCTATTATAATAAAACTGTACCTTAATCCCACCTGCTTGTATATCTTTTTTTACATAGTCCGCAGCTATTATAGTTAATCTAGTTCCTTGTGTATTGAATTTCCATGTACATTCATTATTCTTTTTATCAACTTTTAGTTTTTCTGTACTGATTCCACTTATTACAGGTGTTATACCTGTAGGTAAAGTGATGTTACCGTGAATCATTGATTCCATTGTATTCATAACATCAATTTTAGGTTCTGGGTATATTGAGCTACTAACTATCTTAATATTCTCTTCACTTATTATATATCCTGAAAGAATTTCTTCTAGCAATTGATTATTTATTAATTTACCTCCATACTCAATTTCAATTTTAAGATTTTTTTCTTTAGTTGTATCTAAACTAATTCGTCCTTCTGGTTGCTTCTTTTTAGAGATATCAAATTTAGCTTTTTTACCATTTAGCTTGATATCTTTAACATTGTATCCAGGATTTAAATCAAATTTCAATTTTTGTTCTTTACCACTATTATTTTCCATAGTATATTCTATTTTCCCATCCAAGCTTGCCTTCTTAGGATTTATTTTTATATCAAGACTTGAATCAATTAATTTTATATCCTTATTTAACTTTTCATCCTCTTTAGTAGCCATAACTACACCTGAACCAGATTTCTTATCTACTACATTCTCCATTTTAGTTGGAGGACTATCATCATAGTACGGTTCTAATGCATATATACTATAAGAACTAGCAATTAACACTACAGTTAAAATTGATATTGATACTTTCTTCATATTAAACATCATAGATGAAAAGATATTTTTTTCATATTTTCTTGTGCATATTACACCCATTAAATAAGTTGATATTGACACGAAACTCCAAAGCAGTCTATTCCAATATAAAGCTCTTAATTGCAAGGCATTTCCAAAACTAGAAGAGTAAATAGTTACCTTTGTCTGTACCCAATCAATAAGATAACTATCTTTTACATTTATAGATAAAAATATTAGTATAAGTAACATAATTATACTTAAATCAATGCGTCTTGTTATAGAGTAAAATCCAGCTGAAAGTAAAATACCAAATAATATAGCTGGTAACATTAAAACTAAGTAATTTATCAGATAAATATTTAAACTAAAATCCTCACTCATCTTAATGATAGAGTATGGTAGACAGATAATCATTGAAATTATTACAGATACTATAGCTGATACAAGAATAGAAATTACCTTAGCTAGATTTAAACTTTTGGCATCCATGATAGTTTCTATAATCCCATTAGTTTTGTTTCTGTAGACATTATCCATCTCATATATTGTAAACATCGAAAATAAGACTGTGCCTATTAAAGCCCCTAGTTTTGCTGGATTAAGTAAAACAGGTACACTCAAACTAAGCTCTTGTCCTAAATTACTTTGTAGTAATAATTCAGGCATTTCATACATTATTATTGATAAACCTGGTATCAATGCTATTACTAATATGAAAGTCCATGTAATCTTTGAACTAAAAAGCCTCTTTATCTCATCTTTGATAAATTTAATTGATTGCATTACTTTATCTCCTCCTCAGATATTAAAAACATATATGCATCCTCTAGGGATGGTTCTACAGATATTGCAAAATCTGGAAGTTTATGACTTACAATACGATATGAAGTTCCTGCTGTGGTAAGAATACTTGATGTAACTTTAAATTTGCTTTTTCCATTTTTATGTATTTCTCCATTTTTATCTTCATAAATACCAACATGTCCTTGTGCTTTTTTAATTAACTCTTCTGAGCTTCCATCAAACAGTACATTTCCTTTATTTATCACGATTAGTCTATTACATACTGACTGAACATCCTCTATAATATGTGTCGACAATATTACAATTTTATCTCTTGAATTTTTTGAAAATAAGTTACGGAAGTTTATTCTCTCCTCAGGGTCTAATCCAACTGTAGGTTCATCCAGTATTAATAGTCCTGGATTTCCCATTATTGCTTGGGCTATACCTACTCTCTGTTTTTGTCCCCCTGACAGGGTTTTAATTTTTGAGTTTCTTTTTTCTAATAAATTGGTCTGATTAATAACTTCTTCTATTATCTTTTTTGTGTTTTTATTAATACCTTTTAAAACTGACATATATTCGAGGAATTGATACACTGTCAATTCATCATATAATCCAAATTCTTGTGGTAAATATCCTAATTTACTTTTTAACTCTGTCTCACACTGTTGAAGAGGTTTACCATTTACTAAAATCTGACCTGAGGTTTGTAATATTCTTGAAGTTAGTAGCTTCATTAAAGTGCTTTTTCCTACTCCATTTGGACCCAATAAGCCTATAAAATTTGGACTTTCAAGACTCATATTTATATTTTTTAGTGCTTCCTTCCCTGCTTTATAAGTCATATTTAAATTTTTAACATCGATTTTCATATTTCACTCACCTTTCATATTTTTAGTTTCTTATTACATTTTTTATTATATAAATGAAGTATGTAGTTAATATGTTCTTGCCTTGTTTTTTATATGGTACCTAAATACTTTTTAAATACATATTTATACTCAAAATAACCCTATACTAAAATTTAACTTTAAAATTTTAGTATAGGGTTATTTTATTTATAAAATATTTACTGCAATGTATTTTTTAATGCGATAGGAAATATAGCTGTAAATTTTACACCCACTGATGTATTTTCAATTTTATATTTAACCTTGTGCATATCAAATATAATTTTAATAATATACAATCCTAAACCACTTCCGCCAGATTGTCTGCTTCGTGACTTATCTACACGATAAAAAGGATTAAAAATATTTTCTATCTCAGATTCTTCTATAAATATATTTGAATTTTCAACCTCAAAAACTCCACATTCATTATTCTTATACAATTTTATATTTACCAAAGCACCGTTTTTTGAGTGCTTAATTGAGTTGTTAATAATATTAGAAATAGCTTTTTTCATCAATTTTATATCTACAAAAGAGTATAAATTTTTTTCTATATCACTAAGAATATCTATATTCTTATTTTCTGCTAATATTAAGTAATTTTGTATTGATTTTTGTATTAATGAACTCATATTGATTTCTACTGTATTTAATTTAAATCCAGATGACTCCATACGAGAAATATCAAGAATTTCACGTACCATTTCTTCCATGCTTTCCATTACCTTAAGTGAATGTCTTAAATAAGTATCTCTATCCTTATACATGCCAATATTATATATCATGCCTTCAAGTTGACCTTTTATAATCGTAATTGGCGTTTTTAGCTCATGAGATACCGCTGCAAAAAAAGCTCTTCTACTTATTTCGTTCTTTCTTTCCTTTTCAATATCTTCTTGGAGCTTTGAATTTGCATATTCAAGATTATTAAGTGTAATTGATAAATTATGTGCAAGTTCATTTAAACTTAAGGCAAGAGAACCTATTTCATCGTGACTTTCTACATCACATCTAACATCTAAATTCATCTGTGCAATTTTTTTTGAAGTGTTACTTATCTTGACAACAGGTTTTGTAATTACTCTGGAATAAATAAATGCAGTAACTAGTGATATTATCAAAATCATTATTGCGACTACTGGTATCAATTTTAATAAAATTATAGAAGCTTCATCAACTACCATCAATTTTGGTACAACAGAGAGAATATATTTATCTGAACTATCTTTAAATGTAATCTCAGTGGATATAGCACTTACATAGCTACTTCCCGAAATTTGATTATTATTTAAGTACTTATATAAAAAATTATCTTCATTGAATATAGCTTTTTGCTTCTTATTTGATATAATATTTTCATCACCTAATTTACCATACTTTATATTAGATGGTATTTCTACTAATTTTCCATTTTTCACTAAATCAATAGACACATTATTTTCAATTATAAAATCATAAAATTTAGGTGCTGAATCCTCATATTTAGTATTCTCAATAACTTTAACAAATTCATCAAGATTTTTTTTGATATCATCAGTTAGGTATGATTTATATGTTTTGGGCATTGACATCATGATAAATATATAAATTAGCGTACAGGACAAAATAAGTATCAAGGTTGTACTTAAAAAAACTTTTCTATTTAGACTTTTCTTAATCCAATACATCAATCCTATATCCTACCCCTCTTATTGTTTCTATGTAATCCACATCAAGTTTTTTTCTAAGATTTTTTATATGTGTATCTACAACCCTTTCATCTCCTAAAAAATCATACTTCCACAGGCTATTTATTAAATTTTCTCTAGTAAGTACACGACCCTTGTGTTCTATTAATTCCTTTAGAACTTCAAATTCTCTAGCAGTCAATTCAATCTTTTTACCATTAACAAAAACTTTATATCCTTCAACATCAATATTGATATCTCTATATAATAAAAATTCCCTATCTTCATGATTTTCTTCTTTGTCACCGATTCTTCTTAATACTGCCTCTACTCTTTTTAGAAGAACAATTGTAGAAAAGGGCTTTGTAATATAATCATCCACTTTTAATTCAAATCCTTTTACTTGGTCTGTTTCTTCATCCAATGCTGTAAGTATAATAATTGGAATATTAGATTCATTTCTTATCATTTCACAAACTACAAAACCGTCTATCTTTGGCATCAAAATATCCAATAAAATCAAATCAAATTGTTGTTTTTTAAACTTCTCAATCCCATCAAGACCATCATTTGCTGTTATAATAGTATAACCTGCATTTTCTAAAAATGTTTTTATTATATTTTGGATATCTATATCGTCTTCTATGACCAATATTCTCTTTGACAAGTTTATCCCCTCTTTCTATAACTATAAACTTTAGGTTGTATAATATATATTTAGATTATACATTATCTTTATGTTTTTAATGTGTAGCATAAGGCAATTCTCATAAACTCCTCTCCTATTATATATTGGTAAAATTGTCAGTTCAATATAATATTTCTATGAAATTTTTACCATTTATTATTTTAAAAATATTCTCTTATTTTATTTTGATTAATTTTTTTTAGAAATACTAAATTTTATTTGTAAATATATAGTAATTTTTACATTATTCTTATATAATATATATGAATAAATAATTTTGGAGGACTTGTCTAATGAGTGAATTTAGAAATGTTAATGCAGTGAAAAAAGCAAACGTTTATTTTGATGGTAAGGTAAGTAGTAGAGTACTAATATTTCCTAATGGCGAAAGAAAAACTTTAGGATTGATGTTACCTGGAGAGTACACTTTTTCTACTAGAGAAGAAGAAATAATGGAAATGCTTGCTGGAAGCATGGATGTAAAACTGCCTGGAAGCAATGAGTTTGTAACATATACAGAAGGTCAAAAATTTAATGTTCCTTCTGATTCAAGCTTTGATTTAAAAGTAACTGAAGTTGTTGACTATTGCTGTTCATACATAGCTGATTAATAAATATACATGATATTCTTATATAAAATTTAATGTAAATAAAAAAAGAACAACTCTATTTAATATTAAGTTGCTCTTTTTTATATTATTCAAGTCAGTTTAAATCTGGAGCTATTGTGTCTAGTATCTCATCTAATACAAATAACATAACTTTTATCATAATTGACATTAATACCGCTAATACCATAGTTATAAGGATTAGCTCTTTACTTAGAGCTACAAAGGAGAATAGTCCACCTAAAAATAGAATACCAATAACAAATGATATAGTCATGCTTACAATTAAAAATAATCTTTCTTTATTAAATGGCAAGCATTGCTGTCTTAATATCAAAAGACCACATATACCAGTTAATATAGCACACATTGTAGAAAATACACTTGAACTATAACCTAAATATTCGACTATATTGTAAACAATAATTACATTTAATGTTACACATAGTGCTCCTGGTAAAGCATTTTTTAATATATTAAGCAAGAAATTTCCTGAAATTCTACTTCTATTTGCCTCAAGAGCTAAAAAGAATGATGGTATACCTACTGTTACAGCTCCAATCAAGGATAATTGAATTGGTACAAATGGATATTGTCTACTAAAGAAAAATAATGTTAATAGTGACAAGAAGAATGAAAATATTGTCTTTACTAAAAACAAAGAAGATGCTCTTTGAATATTATTGATTACCTTTCTTCCTTCCATAACAACCTTTGGCATGGATGCAAAGTTTGAATCTAATAAAACTAAATTAGAAACATTTTTGGTAGCATCACTTCCAGATGCCATAGCAATACTACAGTCAGCTTCTTTAAGTGCTAACACATCATTTACACCATCTCCTGTCATTGCTACTGTACGATTTTGTTGTTTTAATGCTATAATCATTTGTTTCTTTTGTTGTGGGCTTACTCTTCCAAAAACACTATATTTATCAACAGCATGATATATGTCTTTATCATTTTTAAGTGTTGTTGCATCAATAAATCTATTAGCTGTTTTAAGACCTGCTTTTCTTGCTACTTCACTTACTGTTATAGGATTATCTCCAGATATAATTTTTATATCTACACCTTCATTATAAAAAAATTCTAAAGTTTCCTTGGCCTCATCCCTAATTTTATCTAATATCAGTATAAAAGCAAGCGGTTTTATATCTTCAGGTATATTATTATCTTCCATATAAGAGTTACTATGAGCTAAAGCTATTACTCTATTTCCTGCTTTAGAATATTTTTCAATCTCTATTTTTAAGTCTTTATATCTATCTTTAAAAATAAACTCAAAAGCTCCTATTAGGTATGTACCTTCATTTTCAAAAACAACACCACTGTATTTTCTTGCTGATGAGAATGGAATTAAATTTTTAACTTTATATGTATCTGAAATATCATATTTATCTCTTATAGCATTTAATGTTGCATTGTCATCTTTAAGAGAATTACACAAATTTCCCATTATCTCGTTTATATCAACTTTTTCAAGCATTACTACATCATCAACTTGCATTTTACCCTCGGTAATTGTACCTGTTTTATCAAGACATAATGTGTCAACTCTAGCAAGAGTCTCTACACAATATAATTCTTGAACTAAAGTCTTGTGACTTGCAAGCTTTATTGTCCCAACAGCTAAAGCAATACTTGTAAGTAGCGTTAATCCTTCTGGTATCATTCCATTTACAGCTGCCACAGTACCTACTACAGATGTTACTATAGAATCTCCATTTCCAAAATGTTGTTTTACAAACAAGATAATTCCTAAAGGAATAATTATTACACCAACAACTTTTAATATTGCATTTAATGAATTTCTAAGTTGAGAATTGTGTTTCTTGGAAATTTTAGCATCATTAGCTATCTTATTTGCATAGTTATCTTTTCCTATGTTTTCAACTTTTACAAATGCCTCTCCAGAAACTACAAAACTACCAGAATATAAAAAATCGTCTTTGTTTTTTACAATAATATCAGATTCTCCTGTGATTAGAGATTCATTTACCTCTAACTTTCCTTCTAAAACTTTTGAATCTGCACAGATTTGATTCCCTGTTTTTAAAATCATAATATCATCTAGCACTAATTCCTGAACATCAATCTCTCTTTTCTCTTTGTCCCTTATAACGGATACTTTGCTTGATACTATAACAGATAGATTGTCCAACAATCTTTTTGCTCTTATTTCTTGAATCACACCAATAATAGTATTAATTATAGCAATAAATATAAATAAGGTATTTTTAAAAGAGCCAACTGAAACTAGCAAACAAACTAAAACAATATTTATAAGATTAAAAAGTGTAAATATATTATCTTTAAAAATTTGCTTGTATGTTTTAGTTTTTCCATTGTCAAATACATTAATTAAATTATCATCTATTCTACTTTGAAGTTGTTCACTGTTTAATCCAACATTTATATCACAATTATATCTTTTTAGGTTAACTTTATCCATATTATACTCCTTTCAACTTAACTTTTTCTTTAACATTAATATCTATAAATATATTGTAAAATTCTAATTTAGTTTAATATATCTTATTATAGTTTATATAATAAAACATAAATCTAAAGATTTAAATATCATAATTCTTAAGATTTCCTAAATTTTTTATGAATTTCGATATATTTTTATTAAGTTTAAATTAAGTTGAAAGAATAAATAGATTTATTATGTCCTATAAAATAAAACTAATCTGTATATTCAGTTTCCAAATCTTCACATTTTTCTTTACCATATATAACCATTCCTATAATTGAAATTATTATAAGCATACTTCCTACAATACTATAAAGATTGAACTTTTCATTCAGTAAAAATACTCCTGCAAATATAGATACCACTGTAGCTATGTTTGATAATATTGATGATTTTACAGCCTCTAGTTTAGACCTTGAGTAGTTATTTAAAAACATAGCTAACAAAGAACACCCCATACCCAAATAAACTATTGGAAATACAATCTCCATATTAAATAATCCTTTTGCATATTCTATTAGATTCCCTGATACCAATTCACCACCAACAGATATTGATGTAAATGATATTGTTCCAATTAGTTGCATTGCTGCTGTTATTTCAATTGGTGTAAATTCGCTTTTAGATAATTTTCTTACATATACACCATATGCACCAGCACAAATTACTGCCCCAAGTATCATTATTCTTCCAAGCATGCTACTTGTTTGATTACCTGTATTTTGTAAATTTACTATTATAACACCAAAAACTGCAATTACGATGCACATTACTTGTTTCAAGTTCATTTTTTCATTTAAAAATATAATTCCCATAATTCCTGTAACTACTGGTATCATAGATATCATAACTCCAACTTCTGATGTAGATGTATACTTAACTCCAAATGTCTCAAGCATAAAATATAGAAATGGTTGAAACATACATAAAATCAAAAGTGATTTAATATCTTTACCTTTAAAGTTTAAGCTTATAAATTTAAACTTATATAATGCTATTACTGCTATCAATCCAATTGTAAATCTTAATGATAATACTGTAAAAACCTTATTGTCAACCAAATTTAATACTGTCTTAGTAAAATAAAAAGAAAAGCCAAATAGAATATTTGCCAATACCCCTAAAGTATAACCTTTTGTTACATCACTTACTTTGTTCATAAATTTAACATCCTCACATTTTCTAATAATATATAAAAAACTTTAACAGTACATACCATGTATGTCAACATATACACAAAAAAGCTATCTAATTTAAGATAGTTTAGATAGCTTTTTAATACAAATACAAAATTTTTGTATATTTAAATTATTTATTATTTTTATTATTTATCTTTGTGACCATGTTAATATAGGCTTTTTCACTGCTCTTGCATCATCAACTCTTTTAACTAAAGTATTATGTGGAGCAGTTTTTAGTAGTTCTGGTTCTTCCTTAGCTTCTTTTGCGACATTCTTCATAGCTTCAATAAAACTATCTAATGTTTCTATACTCTCACTTTCTGTAGGCTCTATCATAAGCGCCTCATTTATAATAAGAGGGAAATACATTGTTGGAGGATGATATCCATAATCCAACAATCGCTTTGCTATGTCAATAGTTTTTATATTTGCTTCTCCTCTTGGTAATCCGCCTAATACAAACTCATGTTTACATAAAGTATCTATTGGTAAAATATAATCATCTTTTATACTTTCTTTTATATAATTAGCATTTAGAACTGCCATTTCACTAGTTTCTTTAAGTCCATCTCTTCCCATTGTTAATATATATGTGTAAGCTCTTACAAGGACACCAAAGTTTCCATAAAAATTTTTAATTTTTCCGATAGATTTTGGTCTGTCATAATTTAATACATATTTATCTTCTTGTTTTTCAATTACTGGAATTGGTAAAAAAGACACTAACTCTTTTTTGGCTCCAACAGGTCCAGCCCCTGGACCACCGCCACCATGAGGAGTTGAAAATGTCTTATGAAGATTAAGATGGACTACATCAAATCCCATATCTCCTGGTCTTGTTATTCCCATAATAGCATTCATGTTTGCACCATCATAATACAAAAGACCACCTGCTTCATGTACAAGGTCAGCTATTTCTTTTATATTTTTTTCAAATAGCCCAAGAGTGCTTGGATTTGTAAGCATAAGGGCTGCTACTTCATCATTTAAAACTTCTTTTAACGCATCTATATCTACAGCACCATTTTTATCAGATGTTATTTGAATTACATCAAAATTCGCCATAGCTGCACTTGCTGGATTTGTTCCATGTGCAGAATCTGGAATTATTACTTTAGTTCTTTTATAGTCTCCTCTATTTTCATGATACGCCTTTATCAGCATAAGACCTGTAAATTCACCATGTGAACCTGCTGAAGGTTGAAGTGTCACTTCATCCATACCTGTAATTTCTGCAAGCTTATTTGATAAATCATACATAAGAGCAAGAGACCCTTGTGCTGTATCTGGAGATTGATATGGATGCATTCCAGTAAAGTTTGGAAGTGCTGCCATATCTTCATTAATTTTAGGGTTATATTTCATTGTACAAGAACCTAAGGGATAAAAACCAGTATCAACACCAAAATTCTTATTTGACAATAAAGTATAATGTCTAACTAATTCTAATTCACCAACTTCTGGTAAGTTTAATTCATTTTGTCTAGCCATACTTGGGTCAATCATATCTTCTATTTTTATATCATCTATATCTAACTCTGGAATTGAGTATGCTTTTCTGCCTTTTTTAGATATATCTATCAACAAACTATTATATTCTTTCATTATAACCCCTCCATTATTCCAACTAACTTATCTATTTCATTTTTACTTCTTTTTTCAGTTACACAAAGTAAAGTTGAATTTTTTAATTCTGGATAATTGTGTTCTAAATTATAACCACCTAATATATTTTCTTCTAAAAGTTTATCGTTTATAGTATCTATATTATGATTTCCTTGTACTGAAAATTCTTTAAAAAATCGGCCTTTAAATATAGGTCTGTATTTTCCTGTTTGCACAAGTTTATTATAAGCATAGTGTGCTTTTTTCATTGATTGCATACCAACTTCTTTAAATCCTTCTTTACCCATAGTAGCCATGTATATTGATGCTACAAGAGCATTTAGAGCTTGATTGGAACATATATTAGAAGTTGCTTTTTCTCTTCTTACATGTTGCTCTCTAGTTTGTAAAGTTAATACATATGCAATTTTCCCTTCTGTATCTAAACTTTGCCCAACTATTCTTCCTGGCATTTTTCTTGTATATTTAGATTTACTAGCCAAAAATCCTACATAAGGACCTCCAAAATTAAGAGGATTTCCTAGTGATTGAGCTTCTCCAACAACAATATCTGCTCCTATTTCACCTGGTGTTTTTAAAACACCTAATGATATTGGGTCAACACTCATAATTAACATGGCTTTATTTTCATGAGTTATCTTTTCTATTTCTTCCATTTCTTCAATAATCCCAAAGAAATTAGGAGTTTGTATAAGGACACATGCTGTATCTTTATCTACAGAAGCTCTTAATTTTTCTATATCTGTAGTTCCATATTCACTACAAAAATCAATTTCTACTATTTCACAATCTTTATATTGTAAATAAGTTCTTAGTACTGATAAAGTTTCTGGATGTGTAGTCTTTGATACTACTATTTTACTTTTTCTAGTTTGATTCATTGCCATTATACATGCTTCTATTGCAGCAGTAGCTCCATCATACATTGATGCATTTGCAATTTCCATACCAGTAATTTCTGCAATCATGGATTGAAACTCAAACACTACTTGCAAAGTTCCTTGACTTATTTCTGCTTGATATGGAGTATATGCTGTATAAAATTCTGACCTTGAAGTTATATGTTTTATAATTGATGGAATATAATGGTCATACGCACCAGCTCCAAGAAAACAAGTTAAATCTTCTAGACTTAAATTTTCCTCTGACAATCTTTTTACTATTTTACTAACTTCTAATTCAGATTTTCCACTGTCTAGATTTAAATCTCTTTTTAATTTTAGTTCATCTGGTACATCTGAAAATAATTCATCAACTGAGTTTAATCCAACTACTTTTAACATTTTTATCTTATCTTCATTTGTAGCAGGTATATATGAAAATTTATTTTCTTTATTTACTACAACATTATCTTTTTTATATTGTTTTTTATAAAAAGGCTTCTTAACTGTTATAGCAGGAACAACTTTTTTTCTAATGGCTATACCTATTTCAGTTCCTGCTTTTGCATATTCAGCATCTATAATTCCCATACCTAAGATTTTCCCTGTTGTTGGAGATGCACACCCAGTAGTTACAAAACCAACTGTTTTATCTCCAACTTTTATATCATATCCATTTCTAGGCATCCCTTTGCCTTGCATTTCAAATCCTACTAATTTTCTTTTAATCCCATTTTCTTTTTCTCCTGCTAAGATTGATTTGCCAATAAATGATTCCTTATTTACTTTTACAAAAATAGATAATCCTCCTTCAAGTGGAGATATGTGTTCATTTATTTCATGTCCATATAGAGGTAAGGCTGCTTCAAACCTTAAAGTATCTCTACAACCTAGACCAGCTGGACATATATCTTCTCCTCCAACTTTTAGGACTTCATCCCAAATTGCTTTTACATGTTCATTTTTGCAATATATTTCAAAACCATCTTCTCCAGTATATCCTGTTCTTGAAACTAAACAAGAGTATCCAGATACTTTTACTTCTGGCATTGACTTATAAAATTTTATTGATTCTAAATTTATGTCTGTGATTTTTTGAAGAATTTTTTCTGCTTTAGGTCCTTGAACTGCTAATTGACAAACTTCATTAGATATATTTTTTATATTTACTTTATATCCTTCACTTTGCTTGATTATCCAGGCAACATCTTTGTCTATATTTCCTGCATTTATTACTAACAAATAATCTTCTTCCCCAAACTTATATATTAATAAATCATCAACAACTCCACCATTTTCATAGCACATAGGTGTATATATGATGTCATTGACTTTTAATCCACTTATATCATTCGTAACTAGGTTTTGTATAAATTTTTCTGATTCTACTCCTTTTACTTCTACTTCTCCCATGTGAGATACATCAAATATACCTGCACTTTTTCTAACCATTTTATGCTCTTTGTTTATTCCTTCATATTCTAAAGGCATCTCCCAGCCAGCAAATTCAACAAGCTTTGCACCAAGCTCTTTGTGTGTATTATACAAAGGCACTCTTTTTAATTCATTCATATATAACCCTCCCCATAAAATTAAACCTATTATATTTAAGCAACTTCACCACTATGTCCTGTATTTTCTCATAAAAAAAATATATAAGCATAGAAAATAATCCTAGCCTATATATCCCTGTTTGTATACCTGAAAGATTTAATAATTTAATATTATTCTGCTTCTTCGGTGACTTATAGTATTTAACTTAAGTCTCTCCAGAGTCCCATCAATTAGCGATATTTTTGCCTGAAAGCTTCTCTAAGGATTGGCATTTCTTAAATTTCTTCTTCGGCGCCTTTTTGTATAAAGTTCTCTCTCGCTAATCTCACTTGGAAATATTTATTTTCAATTTTATTTTATGAATATTTAAATCAAATGTCAACACATTATATTTATTTTTTTTTATGTATTAATTTTTTTGTTAAGTTTTTATTATCAATTATTTCTCTTTTATATTATTCACTCTTCTGCAAAGATATTATATATTAATGCAAAATAACATTTTCACTTAATTTATTATTAAAATAACACACAAATAACAAAATGTAAATTTGTATTGAGATTTACTATAACATGTTAAAAGTATATTCATACACTTGATGAAATCGTTTACAATTTTAAACTTGTGAAAAATAAGATTTTTAAAATAGAATATTTTTAATAGAATTACAACTACTGAATGGTTATGTGACTTGAATATTTCTTAAAATTTTAGTCATTTAAAAAAAGCACCTCATATTAAAGTGCCAATCTATCATATATTGATTTTTCTATTATTTTTCATCGTATCAAGACTCATTTATAAGTAGTAAATTAGTGGTAAAATAACTTCTTAAAGCCTTTGTAACTGCTTATAATTTCAATGTTTATGTGGATAATCTAACTTTTAGTTATTTTTTCGATTAAAAAACAAAATGGAAATGTTTGCATTATGTTTTAAGATAGTTATTTATCAAAAAATAAAAACGGGATAGCCCACTCCGAAAGCCAGCAACCCCAGTTTTTTTCAGCACAACTAAGTACTGTAAAGTGCGGATGAAGGGAGTCGAACCCCCACGCCAATGGCGCTAGATCCTAAGTCTAGTGCGTCTGCCAATTCCGCCACATCCGCTTATATCACTCTTTTATTTTACTATATTTCGCTATTATTTTCAATAACTTTTTAAAATTATCTAAAAATAAACAAAATAATGATAATAGAAGGTGAAATTCATTTACATCCTTATTCTGCAAGTTCTACTTCTACTTCATCTACTTTCTTACCTATAATTTGAAGACCTACAAATACAGCTGCTATAGCAACTGGCAATACTATATATATTGGCAATCCAAATCCAGCTGGTATATATCCAAATACAATAGTAATTACTGCTGTAAATATGGCATATGGCATTTGAGTATTAACATGGTCTATATGATTACATCCAGCTCCCATTGAAGAAAGTATTGTTGTATCTGAAATTGGGGAACAATGGTCTCCAAATATTGCACCTGTTAAAACTGCGCTTGTACTTACTATTACATAAGACATATCAGGATTTAGTGAATATGCAAGTGGTATTGCAAGTGGCATAAGTATACCCATTGTTCCATAAGCTGTTCCAGTAGCAAAAGATATTATTGCTCCTAATCCAAATATTAAGCTTGGTAGCAAGAATGGAGGCAATGAACCTAATAATAAATGTATCAAGAATTTAGCTGTACCTAACTCTTTTATTACTGAACTTAATGACCAAGCAAGTATTAATATTACACCAGTGATTACTAAACTTTTCATTCCATCTATCCAAACATCAATTGCTTCTGATACTGTAAAAATCTTTTTAACTACAGCCATTATAATAGCAACTAAACTTGCAACTAATGCAGATTGGAATAATGCTCTAGATGCATCAGATGCACTAAATGCTTCTTTTATTGCTTCAAAAGAATATGGTGAATTTGTAAATAATTGTATTAAAGTCTTATCTTCACCTCCCATTATAGATGTATATCCACTATAATAGAATGATGCTAGTGCAACTACTATCAATGTACCTATTGGAATTATAGCATTCCATACACTTAATTTTACTCCATCTTTTGGAGCTAAATCATCCAATTCTTCAACGCCTTCATCAAGGTCTGTGCCAATTTTTCTACTTCTAGATTTTATTTCAGCTTTTCTCATTGGTCCAAATTCTTTTAATAATAACGCTGAAATTACAATAAATGCTAATATTAATATGTTATAAAATCTAAATGGTATTGTATTTAAAAATATGCCAAACGCATCAACATCTACACTTATACTTTCAAAAGCATCATGTATTAAACCAACTTCAAGACCTATCCATGTAGATATTATGGCAAGCCCAGCAACTGGTGCTGCTGTAGCATCTATTATAAATGCTAATTTTTCTCTTGATATTTTCATTTTATCTGCAACAGGTCTCATCATAGGCCCTACAATTAATGAATTAGCATAATCATCAAAGAAAACTAAAAGACCTAAAAACCAAGTTATAATCTGTGTCCCTTTAGCTGATTTTGCTCTCTTTGCAAGTGCTTCAGCTATAGCCTTGGCACCACCCATCTTGGCAACAAGATTTATTACTCCCCCAATTGCTAAGACTTGTAGTATTATCCCCGCATTCCATGGGTCTGATAGAGATACTAAAGCTCTATCTACTAAGTCTAAAAATGCTTGTATAAATGCAGCAAATACATTAACGCCACTGACTTGAATTATAAAACTCCCAGAAAGAATTCCTAGCAACAAAGAAATTATTACATTTTTAGTTATAAATGCAAGTATTATAGCAACTAATGGTGGTATTAAAGTTAAGATTCCAAATTTTTCTGCGTTAGCTAATGCAATAGTATCTATATCTTCCTCTGCAAATACCATTACAGTTGACATTATAAACATAATTGTCGTCACAAAAATAATGTTAAATTTTTTATTTCTCATATAAATCTCCCTCTCTTTTTAATTTTGTGAATTATATAGGGTATTATGGGTTATGATAAAATAAAAAAGCCTTGAGTGGTAAACACTCAAGGCTTAAACATTACATACATTGATAATACTAAAAAACAAATATAATATAATTCCTTAAATGATAGCTCACCACAAATAAACCTGTGACAGTTGTACATATATTTTATGTACCCCCAGCAATATAATCTTAAAGCATCGATTATAAAACTTCGGCAATATCCCCTTTCCCAATAATTCTTTGTGCTTAACTCCTTATTAGTACTGATAGATTATTGCGCCTCTACCCTTTTATTCACTTTTATTAAATATATTTTGAGTATATATTATTTATTTAAACTTTGCAAGGAAGTTTTAAAAATTTTACTTTAAAGGATTTTTTATATCATTGTCGAATTATAAAATTAATTGTACTAAAATCAGCTAAAAAAATTTTATCAATTATATGGAGGAATTACTTTAATGTTATTAATTTACAATGAAAAAACAAACCCTTATTTCAATTTAGCAATGGAAGAATATCTACTTAAAAATTTTGACGAAGATTTATTTATTTTATGGAGGAATGAATCATCTATAATTGTTGGAAAAAATCAAAATACACTTTCTGAAATAAACTTAGAATATATAAGAGAACATTCAATACCAGTTGTTAGAAGACAATCTGGTGGAGGAGCTGTATTTCATGATTTAGGAAATATAAACTTTACATTTATAGCTTGTAATAATAATAGTTTTAGTGATTTCAGAAGATTCACTCAACCAATAATAGACTTACTTAAAACCTTAGATGTCAGTGCTGAGTTTTCTGGAAGAAATGACCTTCTTATAGATGGCAAAAAATTCTCTGGAAATGCTCAACATAACTATAAAAATAAAGTAATGCATCATGGGACACTTTTATTTTCATCTGAGATAAATGACCTTTCAAATGCACTAAAAGTAAAACCCATAAAATTTGAGGGTAAAGGTATAAAATCTGTAAAGTCTCGTGTAACCAATATAAGTGAACATTTACAGTCTGATATGGATATACTTGAGTTTAAAGATGCTATAATGAATTATCTTTCTGCGACAAATGCTGATAATACAAATTATTCTCTAAGTAAACATGACATAGAGGAAATAGAAAAACTTACTAAATCAAAATATGAAACTTGGGATTGGAACTTTGGTAATTCACCGAAATACTCTCTTTCAAATGAATTAAAATATGTTGGTGGAAATGTAGAATTTAATTTAAATGTTGATAAAGGTATAATAACTAGTATAAAGTTTTTTGGAGATTTCTTTGGGAAGTACGATGTATCTTTTGTAGAAGATAAACTTATCGGTACAAAACATGAGGAAAATTCATTGAGAACTATTTTAGATACAATTGAAATAAATGACTATTTCTTGGGTGCTGATACTAATATTTTAGTTTCTGGAATTTTAGGTGTTAAGTAAAAATAACAAAAATTTTAAAATATTTATAAAATTATGTTTACAGATACAAAAAATCATGCTAATATTTATAACATAATTAAAAATTAATACTTCTTATCCAGAGTGGTGAAGGGACTGGCCCTATGAAACCCAGCAACCAGTATATTTTAATATACATTGGTGCTAAATCCTGCAGTATTGTACTGAAAGATGAGTTTAAATTAGCTTTTAAAGCCTGAGTTTATACTCAGGCTTATTTTATTTTCACAATGTGATAAAAAGAGGGTATTTTATTTTTAACTAATCAATTATATTCAGGAGGGAATTTTTATGAAATTCAAAAAATTATTAAGTTTGTTATTATGTCTAGTATTTACTTTATCTGTAGTTGGATGTTCAAAATCTAAAGACGATAAAAAAATTGTTGTTGGTGCTACTTTAGTTCCAGGTGGAGAGTTGTTAGAAGAACTAAAACCACTTATTGAAGAAAAAGGTTATACTTTAGAAGTTAAAAACTTTGACGATTACATACTTCCAAATGAAGCTTTAAATAATGGCGAAATTGATGCAAATCTATTTCAACATGAACCTTATCTAAAAGAAGCTGTTAAAGCTAAAGGCTATAAAATAATGGCAGGAACTAAACTATATGTATGCCCAGCCATACTTTACTCTTACAAAATAAAATCTGTTGATGAATTTAAAAAGGGAGATACAATTGCAATAAGCAACAATCCATCTTCTTGTTCTAAAGACCTTAGATATCTTGAAAGTATGGGACTTTTAACTTTACCTAAAGAAAATAATTTAGTTAGTCCTAAAGATATAATTGAAAATCCAAAGGGCATACAATTCAAAGAATTAGATATTGCTCAAATACCATCTTCTCTTCCAGATGTAACTGCTGCATTTATAGACACTACTTACGCAGTACCTGCTGGTCTTGATGCTAAGAAAAATGGAATCTACACAGCACCAGTAAATGATGAGTATGCTAATCTTTTAGCATTTAGAACTGAAGATAAAGATAGCGAAAAAATTAAAGTTCTACAAGAAGTTCTTACATCAGATAAAGCAAGAAACTTAATTGAAGAAAAATACAAAGGAATTGTAATTCCTGTTTTTTAGTAGAATTAGTATAATTTGAACATTATTATTGTAATCTTGTTGAATATTGACTTATTAAGTGCTACCATTTAAATAAATCTATGTTTGTGGAGGAAGATTACTATGGCTATAGAATTGAAAAAAGGACAAAAAATAAATCTTACAAAAAAAGAAAATACCGATTTAGGTGAGATTTTAGTTAATTTAAATTGGAATCAAAAAGTACAAAAAAAGGGCTTTTTTGGAGCTCTAAGAAGTAGTAATATAGATTTAGATTTAGGCTGCTTGTTTGAAATGAAAAATGGTGCAAAAGGTGCTGTTCAAGCATTGGGCAATTCCTTTGGTAATTTAGAACAGCCTCCTTTTGCTCAACTAGATGGAGATGACCGAACAGGAAGCAATACACAAGGCGAAAATATAAGAATCAATGGTAACAAGATAAAAGAAATAAAAAGAATATTGATTTATGCTTTTATTTATGAAGGTGTGGCTAATTGGTCAGAAGCTGATGGAATTGTAACTATTAAACAAAAACAAGATTCTGATTTAGTGGTTAAGCTTGATGAGCATAAAAATGGCTATAATATGTGTTCAATAGCATTAATAGAAAATGTAAATGATGAAACATTTAGCGTTGAAAAAGTAGTTAAATACTTTAAAGGACATAGAGAAATGGATAATGAGTTTAACTGGGGCTTAAAATGGGTTGCAGGAAAAAAATAATAATGTTTAAGAAGGTTCATCTTATCCAAAACATAACTTCATATTATTTACACCTCACATAAAACTTTATAAGAATTTATAGTTTTCATATAATTATTTATTTAAAATCGTATATCATATATATTGATGTTATTCTCAGTACTTATACCACTATACGTTTTTAAATAGTTAACAAAATCTAATAAAGTACTTATAATATAAGTACTTTATTAGATTATTATATATTAAAATATACTTTAACTATTATAAACTATAAACAATTTCTTTATCTAATATTTTTTCAAACTCTAACATTGGCATTGGTTTATAAAAGACAAACCCTTGAACCAAATCACACCCAATCTCTTTAAGAAACTCAACCTGTTCTTTATATTCAATACCTTCAGCAACAGTTATAATATTTAACTCTTTTATCATCTGTATAATATTTTTTATTACTATCTTCTCTTTTTCTTTGTTTAAACTCTCTTTAAAAAACATCGAGTCAAGCTTTAAAACATCAAATGGTAAATCCTTCAAAACACTTAGAGACGAGTATCCCTTTCCAAAATCATCCAAAGAACAAGTAAAGCCACTTTCATGTAGGTCATGTACAATTTCTAAAAGATGCTCTTGATTTTCAAAAGCAACACTTTCTGTAAATTCAATTTCTATAGTATTTTTAGGTATATTATATTTATTTTGTATGTGCGAATAAGTTTCTACAAACTTAGCATTATAAAATTGAATCTTAGAAACATTAACTGAGATAGGAACAATTGTTTTATTTTCATCTAATCTCTTTCTAATCCATCTACATACCTCTTCAAACACATATTGGTCTACCAAACTAATAAAAAACTCCTTTTCCAGTATTGGAATAAATATCGCTGGAGATATCACACATTTGTCTGGTGTCATCCAACGTACTAAGGCTTCTGCACAATCTATTTTTTGATTATGTAAGTTAACTTTAGGTTGAAAATAAACAACAAATTCTCTTCTATTGAGTGCTTCATGTATTCTACTCTTAATTGTATTTTCTTCAATCATTTTTTTACGAATATTTTCATTATAAAAAGCATACTTAGTACCTGGTTTATTTTTGACAGTCTTTTGTGCAAAGTTTGCACGATTTATCAAATCATCTATATTTAATTTCTCATTCACATCTTCAATACAACAAATTCCACTAACAATAGTAATACTATATTTATTTTTAATTTCATCTGTAATGTTAATCAACTTATCATCTACAACTTGTTGTCTTCTTAGCAAAGTCTCCTTATCTACATAACATCTTAATGCAACAAATCTATCTGCAATCTCTCTTGCAAATACTTCGTATTTTCCAATATCATCCATCATGATATTAGAATAGCGTTTTAATATCATGTCACCATAATCGTATCCAAATATATCATTGATATACTTAAAATTTTCAAAATCGATATAAAATATAGCAAATTTCTTATCTTTATACTTATAAATATACTGCTCTGCATCCAACTTAAACTTTTCTATAGTATTTGCTCCTGTAAGTTCATCTTTATATGCAATATTTTTTAAATCTACGTTTAGTTTTTCAAGTTTAATTAATCTTCTATTGTACTGTATAATCAATATAATCCATGCTACTATGCCTACAATCGATATTATAATTATTAAAGTCATTAAGTAATTGCTTTTTTCTTTAGAATAATGTTCTATTTCGAATACTGTGTCATTTGCAATCTTAAAAAATTCTTCACTTGTTTGTAATAACTGACTACTATCTTCTTCCATCCTTACTTTTTTAATTTCAATATTTAAATCTTCCCATTTTCTTTCTAGTAAAGATAAATACTCATTATATTTTTTACAGTCAGTGACTACTAGACCATATTTTCCATGTCCTGTATTTAATTCATGTAAAATTTCATCGATATATTCTACTAGTTCATCATTTGGTTGAAGATTCATTTCTAATTTAGTTAGACGTTGACTAGCTCCACGAACAATACCAACATAATTAATCAACTTTCCATAATCTCCAATGTTGTGAATTAATTGAACAGAAATGTAACTTATAGAAATTAATAAAACAAATAAAACTAAGATAGTCATCTTTAAAAATCTCTTCATAAAATACCTCTATCCCCTATATTTTCACGTTTATCAGATATTCTACAATTATGCTAACTAGGTTTTTTATATGTTATAAATAATTAGTATGATTTCAATTTTCTAAACATTTTTAATAACCAACTTAGTAAAAATATTGTATAATCATTTTTCTCAAATAACGTGTATTAAACTTTAATAAAATTCTCTTATCACTTAAAATATAAATAAGCTTCCTTAATTCCATCTTCTTGTGACTTAATTACATTTAAAAATTCTGCTCTTTGTTTAGTAGAACTTTCAGCTTTATTAAATTTTTAATAATCATATGTAATTAATCTGGGTTGTTCATTCTCGTTTGTAGGTGGTATTGAAAACATCAATGTGTTTTTTTATAATCATACTCAATAAAATAATCATCCATAAGTTCATACACACGTAAATGTTTTTCAAGTTCTGTTGTACAAAGTATTTTTCATGTAAACTAGTTGAGAAATAAGGGTCTATTTGATAAATATTAGAAATAGCTTAATCTAGTCCTTTAATCAAACCATTATTATCGCCTCGGCCAGTCATGAAATAGAAGGGTTTTAGAGAAAATTTGGCAATTGTTTTTACATTTTCAATATAATTCGTATTATAGTTAAGCATGTCTTCTGAGAACCATCTTGCATAACCTGTATCTGTTCTTTTTCACTATCACAATATACATATTGTGGTATAAAGACTTCTTTTACAATATGCTTCTAAATCTTTTATCATTTTATTGTTATTTCTAATTACTACAACCCTCAATGTCTGTGTAGCTTGAGCGTCAATAATAATGTCTTTTGTATCATCATACAATACTTGTAAAACAGTGTCAGATACTACATAACTATGACTTGAATAGTTATATATTTTTCCAAAGTCATCATTTAAATTATAGCTCCCATTAAATCAATTTAGCCCAATTCTACCTTCTTTCTTTAGTGCATATGCTGTAGGTGTTATATGGATAAAAGCAATAATTAGTACTAAAAATAAAAAAACGTTTTTTTAGAGATTTTCTTCTTATATTTAACCCCCCTTCTGGGAAATTATATAATAAATAAATATATATCCATTGAATTATTAATATAATAACATAACCTTGTTCATGTATATATTAGATTAATTGTATCAAAATAACTAATAAACCGCAAGTTCTAGCTAGTTTTTTAAACATAGAATGATAAAATACTTACAATCAAAGAAATTTTTTCACAACATTATATTTATGTTAAATAGTATTGTACATAATGAGCTATATCTTTCAATTAAATAAACTATATAAAGCAAAGCTTATAATGTTATTAACCACAGAAATATTTAAATCATAAAAAATCAGCCACTTTAAAGTGGCTGATTAATATAATCATTATATAAAGCACATTTGCTATAAACAATATGCTTACTTATTAACTGCTTTTGAAGCATCATCTATCATTTTATTTAAAGATGTAAGACCACCATCATTTACATACCATGTTGGTGCATCTAAGTATATTATATTATCATTTTTATAAGCATCCATAGATTTTATTACGTCATTGTTTAAAACAGATTTAGCTGTTAAACCAGCTTTCACATCACTACCAGTAGCTATACCTCTATCTATAACAAACATAATATCTGGATTTTGTTTAGCTATATATTCAAAAGTAATATTTTGACCATGACTTGATTCCTTTATATCTTTATCTTTATTCTTAAATCCAAAACTATTGTATAATATGCTAAATCTAGACTCTTCACCAAATACACTTAAATTCCCCTCATTTACCATAAGAGTTAAAGCATTTAAGTCTTTCTCTGTTACTTTTTTATTTAAAACTTCTATTTTCTTTTCAACTTTAGCAAATTCTTGATTAGCTTTCTCTTCTACTCCAAATATTTTAGCTATTTTATTTATATTATTTTTGACAGATTCTAAATACTTCTTATCATCTTTACTTGTACTTATTGTTGGTGCTATCTTAGATAATTGCTCATAAAAATCTTCTTGTCTTCCATTTATTATAATTAAATCTGGATTTGTTGATTTTATACCTTCTAAATCTGGTTCTTTTAATCCACCTAAGTCTGCATATTTTTCATCTTTATACTTTTCTAAAGATGCTGGCAAACTTGATTTTGGAAGTCCTACTAAACCCTCACTGACACCTAGTGCATCCATTGTATCTAGTGCTGAATAATCAAATACTACTACTTTTTTAGGCTTTAACTTTACATCTGTTTCTCCTAAGCTATGAGTTATTTTTATAGTAGCATCTGAAGCATCTGCTGTTTTCTTCTCACTTTTTTTACTCCCACCTAATGCAAATACTGCTACTAATCCTACTATAGCCACTGTTGCTATTATTGCTGCTTTTTTATTCATCTTAATGTCTCCCTCATTTTTTATTAATATTCGTCTTAGTTTAAATTTTGATTAGAAAATTCATAGATTCCTATCTATAGTGTCTTAAAAATAAACACATATTCTATTTCCATTTATATGCTTAATGTCAAAGTTCATTTCGTAAATATCTCCTAAAACTTTTTCATTGACTATTTCATCTGTACGACCTACCTTTTCAATTTTTCCATTTTTAAGTGCAACTATATTATCTGAATAGCATGAAGCAAAATTTATATCATGCATGACCAACACTATAGTCTTACCTAATTCATCACAAAGACTTCTAAGTACCTTCATCATTTGTACTGAATGATTCATATCCAAATTGTTAAGTGGTTCATCAAGTAATATGTACTCTGTATTTTGGGCTATTACCATTGCTATATAAGCTCTTTGTCTTTGACCTCCACTTAATTCATCCAAATATTTGTCTTGTATATCAGTTAGTTTCATATACTCTATAGCTTCATTAATGTATTTTTCATCATCTTGAGTTAAATTTCCTTCACTGTATGGAAATCTTCCAAATCCAACTAATTCTCTTATTGTGAGTTTTAAAGTTATATTATTAGATTGTTTAAGTATAGCTATTTTTTTAGCTAGTTCTTTATTATTGTAAGAATTTAAGTTTTTTCCTTCTATTAATACTTCTCCACTATCACCGCCTATAAGTCTTGTTACTATTGATAATACAGTACTTTTACCAGCCCCATTTGGACCTATAAAAGATGTTATTTTCCCTTTTTCTATATTAAAAGAAACATTATCTACAACATTTTTATTTTTATATTTTTTAAATATGTTTTTTATTTCTATCATCTATTTGCCCCCTTTAATAATAATTGGATAAAGTAAATTCCTCCTATAAAATTTATTACTACGCTTAATGTTGTATCAAATTTGAATATATGTTGTATAAAAAATTGACCTATTATTAATGTAATTATTCCTAGCAATATAGAACCTAAAATTAAATATGTATGTTTATATGTTTTAAAAACTTCTCTAGCTATGTTGGCTAGTAAAAGCCCTAAAAATGTCATAGGTCCAATAAGTGCTGTTGATACTGAAACTAAAATTGCTATTAGGATTATCATTTTTTTTACTACTTTATCAAAATCTACACCTAAATTAATCGCTTGCTCTCTACCTAATGACAGTACATCTAAATATTTTATATCATCATATATAAAAGGTATTGTTGCAATAACTATTATAAATGCAATTAATAATACATTTGTATTTATATTATTTAGACTAGCCATTATGCTAGTTTGTAGTGCTAGAAATTCATTAGGGTCTATCATTACTTGAATAAATGTTGTTGCACTTTTAAATAGAGTTCCAAATACCATTCCTACTAGGATTAAAAAGAAAATATTATTTTCTTTTCTTTCAAACAATGCTCTATACAATAGCATTGAAGCTACAATCATTATAGTAACATTAATGATAAAATTATAATTTTCATTTATGATAAGAATACTGGTTGCTCCAAATATAAATACTATTATAGTTTGAATCATTACATATAAGGAATCTAACCCTAGTACACTTGGTGTCAATATCTGATTGTTAGTAATCGTTTGAAATACTACAGTAGTAAATGCTATACATCCTCCTCCAAGTATCATCGCAAGTATTTTTGGTATTCTTTGTGATAATGCATAATCTAGATTATTCATGTCTATTCCATAGGTTAAAAAAAGCACCATTGATATCAAGAGTAATGCAGTCATCAAATAAATTTTTTTATTAAGACTAAGCTTCATTTATATTCCTCCTTAGTATTAAGTAAAGGAATAGTATACTTCCTATAACGCCAACTGTAAGCCCTATAGATATTTCATATGGATAAATGATAATCCTTCCAAAAATATCACATATAAGTACAAATATTGCCCCAAATAATCCCGTATGCCATATACTATCTCTTATATTATCACCCATATACAGAGATACAATATTTGGAACTATTAGACCTATAAAAGGTATATTACCAGCAGTAACAACTACACATACTGTGACAAGAGCTACTATTATTAAACCTAAATTGACGACTTTTTTATAACTTAGCCCTAAGTTAGTTGCAAAATCCATCCCCATTCCAACAACAGTAAATCTATTTGCATAAATATATGCTACTATTATGAGAGGTATTGTTATGTATAATATTTCATAATTTCCTTTAAGTATCATAGAAAAATCACCCTGCATCCAAGAACTTACATTTTGACTCAAATCATATTTATATGCAATAAAATCAGTCATAGAACCTATTATATTTCCAAACATTATACCTACTAATGGTACGAATATTATACTTTTAAACTGTAACTTCCTTATTATTTTCATAAACATAAATATTCCTATAAGAGAAAATATAAATGCGATTATAGTCTTCGTGAAAATCGATGCACTTGGTATTAAAAGCATACAAATTACTATACCAAATTGAGCCGCATCTATTGTTGCTCCTGTAGTAGGCGATACAAATTTATTTTTACTTATCTGTTGCATTATAAGGCCTGATATACTCATTCCTATACCTGCAATTAATATACTTATTAATCTTGGTATTCTACTCATGACAAATATCATAAGTTTATGCTGATTTTTTGCAAATATATGCATTATGTTTATATCTTCTGCTCCTATAAATAAGGAAAAATAAGATAAAATTATTATTCCTATAATTAAATATCTCTTTTTCATTCTCCCTCCTTAATTTTTACTAAAAATGATAATAATTATCATTTCTTTTATAGTTTATCAATAATAATTATCATTGTCAATATATATAGATATTTGTTTTTTTATATAAAAAATGTTACTAGAATTTTTAATTCTAGTAACATTTAAATTTAATCTAATCTATATACCATATATAAACCTATATATATGAATGCTTATTATTAAGTATAGCATTTTCTACACCTAATTTAGTTAATATCTTACTTTAGTATCTCTTTAAATACTCTATAAAAGTTTCCACTAGATATTAAGTTTATATCACTCTTTTTATATCCTCTTTTTTCAAGCTCTACTATTATATTCTTAGCTTCATATGTACTTTTAAGCCCATCTACACTTGGATTTTTGGAATTTTCTTCAGTAAAAGAACCTATAGTCTCTTCTCCTAGATAGTCACTAAAATCAAAACCAAAAGATACATGCTCTATACCTATAAGATTCACCATATAGTCTATATGGTCAACTAAGTGTATTAAATCTTGCTTTTTCGGATTGATATTTGTAAATCCTCTAAAACTATTTATTCCCACTAATCCACCTGTTTTTGAAATTTCTTTTAATTGATTATCTGTGAGATTTCTTTTTGCATCACATAGATTTTTAACATTAGAATGAGATGCTATAACTGGTTTGCTTACAACAGACATCAAATCCCAAAATGATTTTTCATTTAGATGTGATACATCTATTAGCATACCTAATTGTTCTAACTTCTCTACTGCTTTTTTTCCTATTTCAGTCAATCCTCTGTTTTCATCTCCTAAACACCCTGTAGCAAGTTCATTCTGTTCATTCCAAGTTAATGATGCATGTCTAGCTCCAACTTCTTTATAATAATATTCGATTAAGTCTAAATTTTTTCCAACATGGCTTAAACCTTCAAGACCTATTAAAATATTTATTTTATTCTCATTTAGACCTTTATTTATATCAGAATATTTTTTTACTATATTTACAATATCCTTCATATCTTCAATTTCTTCTTTTATACATTCTATTATCTGCTTAACTCTCTTTTCCGGCTTTTTATCATATGGTGGGTCTATCCATATTACAAAAATAGCCCCTTCAATATTTGCTTTTTTAAAATTTTCAAGATGGATTCTTCTAAATACATCTTTCTCTCCATTAAGCCTTCTTATCGTTACATCTGACCAAGTATCTGAATGTCCATCAAAAATCATGACAACCTCCAATTAAATAAAGTTTTTTCAAACGTTTGTTTTTCACTTTTTATAAAACTTATATTAAAATATTTCCTACCAAAAGACCAAAATAATTACCAACTATATATCCAAATGTCCCAACTATAAGTATTGGCCCTACTAACTTAGACCACCCTTTTGATATTGCCATAGCTGCTGCTGTTGTAGGTCCACCAATATTTGCATTAGATGCAAGAATAGCTTCTTCCAAGGTAAACTTAAATATTTTGGCAA
Source organism: Clostridioides sp. ZZV15-6597 (assembly GCF_020657815.1). Taxonomy (NCBI): domain Bacteria; kingdom Bacillati; phylum Bacillota; class Clostridia; order Peptostreptococcales; family Peptostreptococcaceae; genus Clostridioides; species Clostridioides sp. ZZV15-6597. Next base: position 64,892 of record NZ_JAGWCT010000002.1, read on the forward strand.
CTATAAATGTAACTAACATGTTTATAAGTACCATTATTCCACAATATAAAAGTAATAATGGAGATTTTTGAATTATTAATGGGATTGAAGCAGGAACACCTACTACAACAAAGAAAATGTAGATTAAAAATGTGCCCAGCTCTTGAGCTCCTTTTATATCACTAAAGAAATTAGGCATAAAGGTAGCAAATATCATAGTTAAAGTAGTTATTATTAGATATTGATTGCCAAATAAAGTATTTAACATTGCTAAAAATGGACTTGACGTTGGTATTATAGATTTAAACCAACCTGACAATTCTACTGATACTGCAACTATTATAAAAGCACTACCAATGGCTATTGCTATATCTTTTAAAGATATTTCTTTTCTTCCCCAATAATTTGCTGCTATTGTTTCGCCTTCATTTACACCTATGCTTTCCATCTCATCTACATGTGGATGTTTAAAATGTTTTCTAAAAAATCCAATAGATGGGATGGCTATTAAAACAAAGAAATATAATGCCATCAAAAGATTATCTGCTACAACAGTTGCTGATACCAATTCCCCAGGTGCATCAAATGCTCCTGACATAGCTGCAAAGTTTACATTTCCACCTATATAAGAACCTGTCATCATAGCTGCAACAATATTTAAATCTGGTACTGCATTTTTTAATGCCAAGAATCCAATCATAGCTCCAAGTACAGTTCCTATCGAACCTACAAGAAATATTACAAGTAATCTTCCACTCTCTTTCCATATCTTTTTGATATTACATTGATATAACAACAAAGCTATGGCTAAAGGTACAACATAACCCCAGACTTGGTCATATACAACAGACTCTACTGGTATAATATTTAGATTTGATAATAACATTGCCCCTACAAGAGCTATTATTGCTCCTGATATTTTTGATGCCCAACTATACTTTTGCTCTAAATAAATACTAAACGCTGCCCATCCAGTTACAATTGCCCATAATACCCAAATATTATCAGGACTTACAAAACTCCTCATCTCAACCGCCTCCATTTCATTAAATTAAAATATCAATATTAATATTCAATATATTGAATATTAATACTATTATAATTCATCTTTTCAGAAAATTCAATATAACGATGTAAATACATGCATTACATAACTTTTATTTTATTTTATTAATTTTGGAAACTATATATGTTATAATCATGTTTGAGGGGGGTTTTTATCTAATGGACATAGATGTTGGAAGCAAAATTAGAGCTCTTAGAAAATCTAAAAATATAAGTATAGCTACTTTAGCCAAAGAGTCAGGTTTAAGTACAGGTTTAATAAGTCAAATTGAACGTAATATGGTTGTTCCATCAATTATAGCAATGTGGAAAATAGCAAAATCTCTTGATGTAAACATAGGCTATTTTTTTGATGATATTGGGAAGGATGATTCTAATATAGTAGTAAAGAAAAACAATCGAAAGAAAATAGTAACTAACGATTCTACAAAATTTTATGAGCTTCTTGTTCCTAATCTAATTGGAAAAAAAATAGAATTCATACTTGTTACATTAAATGGACATACAAAAAAAAGTAGCGAATTTGTAACACATGAAGGAGAAGAATGTGGGTACATAATAAAAGGAAAAATGAAAATAACACTTGGTAATAAAGAGTATATATTAGAGGAAGGGGACAGTTTTTATTTTAACAGCACTATACCTCACATATATGAAAACTGTGATGATGATGAATGTATTTCAGTTTGGGCAATGACTCCACCTTCATTTTAATATATTAGACTCTTGTTTAAGTATAAATTAATAAAAATCTGAAATAAATTAGTATGATAAATTTTATCCTAATTTATTTCAGACTTTTCTAGTTTATTGGTTATATATTAAGTAGACAACTTTCATCTAAAATTTTAGATAGTATTTCTTCAGTCCCACTCATTCCATCAAATTTACTTGATATAAATGTGTTTTTTCTTTCATTTTTATTTATATCACCATGCTTCAATACATAAGCTTTATTTGAAATATCGAGCATTCCATAATCCATAATAGAATCCCCAATTGCATAAAAATTTTCTATTCCTAATTCTTTGGTTAGGTATTCGATAGCATTTTCTTTTGAGATTTCTTTTGGTATAAAATAAATTTTTCTACCACTTACATACAATCTCCAATTTTTTGATTCCAATATATTTATATACTCTCTAATTGAATCTAAATTAAATTTTTTAAAATCTACAACTATATAAAAAAATGTATCCTCTGCAACTTTAAAATTAGTTATTCCTTCTATATTCAAATAAGTTTTAAATTTATCTACCATGCTTTCAATAGGCTCATAGTTAAATTTTAATTTGTCTATCTTTTCACTCCATGATTTCAATATTTCATTATCTTTAAGTATAACTCCTCCATTTGAAGTTATACTCCATGGAAAATAAATGCCATATTTATTAAATTCTATACGCTTAAACTGTTCTATTGTTCTAGTGGTAGTTGGTATAAACATACCATAATATTGTATTTGTTTTATTAAATTTATAGTATTTAAAGATATATAAGAGATTTCTTTCTCTTTATAGATTTCTATATTTGTATATCTCTTATCAGTATTTAAAAATTTATCAGAGTAAATAATACTCCTGTCTAAGTCTGAAAAAACAATCATTCAGTATTCTCCTGTCAAATATATTTTCTAAACATCTTTCATATTTTTTATTATGCCACAACACTTGTAAGCTTTTAAATTCATTTCTTCAACTTCAACATTTTTCTCTTTTGCCAAAATAAATATATGCTCTAAAGATTTATCATTTAAGTCTTTAACAAGTATCTTATATGGAACTCTCCTAAGTAAAACTCTTGTTGTTTCTCCTACACCTGGCTTGATAAAGTTGATATCTTTTATATCGTACTTTTCCTTTATATTTAAAACATCAAAATAGCCATCTTTAGTTATAATATCACTTTTCCATTTTTCAACTTCATCAGATATATTTTCAAATTGGTTTTTGAAACATGCCTCTATAGTTTCTATATAATTTATAGACTCATCTTTATCCTTTAAATGGTTATAAAACTTAGCACCATGAAAATCATCCTTACCAATCAAATCGTCTCTTAGCACAGTTCTACTCACTAGCCCAGAAACAGTTGAGTTTAAACATGCACTTGGTATTAAAAAGTCTTCTCTAATTCCATAAAGTCCAGAATATCCAGCAGGGTCAGCTAATACAGCAAGAGTTGAATCAAAATTCTTTTTAAATTTAAATTTAAATTTAAGCTCATCACATGCTTTTTCTAGCTCTCTTGATATTGTTCCCTTGCCAGTCCATCCATCTAAAAATTGTATGTTTGAATTTGGATGACTATTTATTATATATTCAACTGCATTCATATCTATTCCTTTATCTCTTATTATAGATATTGTATAGTGAGGTAAATTTAAATTATACTTATTTCTTAGGTATCTCTTTGCCAAAATACCAATTGGTGTTCCAGCTCTAGCAAGTGAAACTAGTACAACATCATTTCCATTTTTTTTAATTATCTTTTCACACATAACACCTATAGAAAATGCCAGTTTATTCTTGTTTTGTTCTAGTTTATCATGATATAATTTCAGATAATCTTCGCTAACCTCATACTCTATTGGTATCATTTCTGAATAATGTCTGCCACTTTGTATTTTTAACTCTCTCTCTTTGTTTCCTTCTTCTTCAATTAAATTTGATATATCTTTTAATAAAAAGACAACATCATCTTTAGAATATGTGCTAAATTCTCCCATATGACTCAACTCCTATCTTAAAACTGTGATATATTTTATCTTGATAAAACATTTTAGCTACAACATACTATAGTCAATTTTTTTATGCTTGTTTTTTTAATTATATCAATAAATTCCAGATAAGAATTCTTACTTTTATCTAACTCAACAAATAAATAACACTCAGAAAAATCATGTCTATCTATGTTGTAAATATAATTTTGAACATCAGAATTATAAAAACTCTTTAATTTAAACTTGCTTCTAATAGGATAATTGTTTTTATCAATATTAATTATTGGACTTCTAGTTGTTGAATGATAGTATATATCACATTGATTTTCTTTTTCTTTTGCAAATAACATTGGTATATACATGAATTCTTCAGTACCTAAAAATAGAACCTTTTCTGCTTTCTTTTTTAAAGATTCTTTACTTTCTATAACTATTTTTTTACTTTCTCTTTTTACAATTTCTTTTAATTTAATTTGTTCTCTTTTGTTAATTCCAAATCTACCTGTATATCTTATATATTTTTTATTTCCAATATAATCTTCTAAATCAACATTGACATGATTTACTATTAAATTTATTTTATCATCCTTCATAATACTTGATTGACTAATAGTACAATTATCATTGTAATTTGCAACAATATCTTCATTTATATCAAAATTAAAGTCTCCTTTAAATAAATACACAAATTCTATCTTACATCCAAGTTCTTTTTCCAGACTACTAATTTTTTTTAAATTTTCATCACTTACCCAATTAAGTATAGAACATATAGTATATTTCTTTTTAGGATAAATACTTTGAATCTTTCTAATTATATTCATACACGTATTAGCTGTAGTAATTTCATCATCTACCAAAATTACTTCATCGCCAAATTTAAAGTTATCTAGCATTTCAAAATATAAATTTTGGTCTGTTGCATGAGAGTGTTCTTCTAAAAAGTCTAAATTTTCTAGCTCATCAAATTGCTCCCTAGTGGTATGAATAAATTCATAATCTCCAGATAAGTAATCAAAAAAGCTATGTCCAACAGCTGTACCAGTTTCGGCAAAAGCTATTACAGTCCCATTTGATGCTACCTTATTTTTTTTATTATAAATCGTGGCCATTAGTTTTCCTAAATTATCCATTTCACTTGGTTTACAAGCTAAATGTTTTCCAAGTTTTTTTGATATAAATAAAAAACGTCTCTTACTGTTATTTCTTATTCCTATATCTAAAAAATCATTTAAATCTAAGTTTAATGGATTATCAACAATGTCAATCTCACAATTAAAATTTAAGCAATTCTTCATAGTCTACTCCTTTATTTAATACACCATATATTTTAGATAAAATCAATGTTTTTTTAGCCCATAAAAAATGAGGATTAGTTTCATTCATTCTCTCACCTAATATGCCTTTACTCACACCATATTTACTATTTGCACTATCAAGTATCTCCAAAGCATCAGTAAAATCTTCATATGATACTGCAGATAAAGCTTGTACAATTTGAATTTGCATTGGATGAATTACTGTCTTTCCAACTAATCCATGAAATTTATCCAATAGTATTTCTTCTATATACTTCTTTCTTATCCCTTCGTTTGTCATATCAAAAAATTCCGATACACCTCCACTTATTGGTATATCTATCTCTGGTCTTTGAAGATATGTAATTACATCTAATATAAACGAAGAACAAATCAAATTATTATATATAGAAAAATTTTTATCTCTTCTTATACCATACATACCTAATATATCAGTTAGACCTATTCTAATACTAAGTATTCTTGATTTATATCTTAAAATAGTATTATATAAATTACTGAAGCTTAATTCTTTATTTTCTTTATATATGAATTCTCTTGTTTCTATTATTGGAATAACATACATATTTTGAAGACCTATAGAATTCAAAACTTCTATACAGTTTTCAATTAACTTCGAATTTGCTTTAGGAATCAATATTCCTGTTATAGTATTATTGTTTTTAATTATAATCTCTTTAATTCTTAGCAATTGCTCTACATCTTTTATTCTCACAAAAATTAATGGTATCCCATCTTTATTAGTTATATTTTCATTGCTAATATTTTTCAAAATCAATTTAAGATTTTCTATAGCCTCAGATTCTCCATTTGCCCCAACAGCATCTTCTAAACAAATAGCTAGTGGTCTAACTCCCTTAACATCACCTATAATACTCTTATAAATCATATTATATTGAGTCGCTGGAACGTATAAAAAAGCACCCAGTGCATATTTCAGTACATCTTTTTCAGTATTGGCATTAAAGTCTTCTGGCACTTTCAAAAAAATTTTCTCTAAATCCTCTTTGCAGATATAATCGAAATATTTCAATGTGTGGCCTCCTCATATACATAGAAAGGGCCAACTTTATCCAAATTAGCCCCTAATATACTACTTATTATAAATTATAGCTGTATTTAATTCTTCTAATCTCTTTGTATTATCCTTGATTGTAACTCTATTATTTTCTTCTATTCTCAGAGTTTCATCTATACCAGATTTAATTGTATTGTACATTTTTTCTAATGTCTCTATTTGCACAGAGCTTGTTCCAGCCATTCTAGCTATTTGTGCACTTTGAGAACTTACATTTTGTGCATTTCTAAGCAATAATTCATTAGTTTTATCATCAAGAGCTTTTAGAGACTTTGCTTGTAATTCTTGCTTTTTAAGTAATATAGCTTGAGATAAACATTGTTTAAATACTGGCAAAGTTACAACAAATGCACTATTGATTTTTCTAATTAAACCATAGTTATTATGTTGCATACCTCTAAGCATAGGTATAGTCTGAATAGCTATATTTTCTGCTATTCTTAAATCATAGACTCTTTGATTTAACATATCATAGACTTTTAATAGTTCTTGATAGTTGACGATATCCATTTGGTCTCCACTAGTCTCTGATTTTTGTTTGAAATATGGTAGTATTTCATTATCCATTTCTTCTACTGCCATTTCTCCAGCAACAATATATTTTTGAAGTTCGTTATAAAAGTCAAAATTTTCATTTAACATAGCGCCAATTTGCTTATTAGAAAGTGCTATATCTCTTTCATATTGTTCAAGTTCAATTTGAATCTTTTCAACTTCTCCTCCCAGTGTTTCATACTTTTGAAACATCATTTCAATAGCATTATTAGCTTTTTTGAAAAGTTTTTGAACAAAATTTGGTTCCTTAGTTTCTTGAAAATCATCTAAATCAAATTTATCCATTATTTTAGTTAAGTGAACAAGCATTTTAGAATTTTCTTCATTTCTATTTAATTTTATCGTGTTTAATAGGCTATCAGAAACTCTCGCTACTCCTTCAGATGCTTTTCTACCAAATTGTAAAATTGTATCTGGATTTTCTACTTCTATAAGAGAAGTTAAAGCCTCAACCTCTTTAGACTTTCTAAGTTCAATTTTTTTATTATTTGTATATTCCATTATATCAAATTTTTCTTCTTGTACAGTCGTAGGTAAATTTTCAACAGTTTCTACAGAATTATTATCTTTTGAAAAATTATTTATATTTATCCCCATTTAAAATCGTCTCCTCTTGCCAAAAATTTTTTTAAGTAAAGGTATTTCATCTTCAAGTAAGTTCAATCTAAGGTCATATACCATTTTATCCAACCTGTGTACATCAATCAATTGGTTATTTATAACATTTTCTATATTATTTTCTCCGCCTGGAGATAATATAATAATATCAAATCCAATTTTACTAAGTAAAAGCATTAGAAATACAACTTCTTTATCAAGCACAATGCTCTTATACATATATATAACCAACTTTGGATTTATGAGAGAGTAATCGAAATTATTCATCATGTGAACAAGCTTTTTATCCATATGAAGTACTGTGAATAAGCCTTTTATTTTATCCTCTCCACTTAGTCCATTTAAAAACATGTTACCTTCTATAAGTTCTTCCACTTTTTCTAAAATCATAATTTGTTGATTTAATGATAATGTTGAAATAGAATACTCTTTATTATTTAAAACAGAATTTTTATCTATAATACCTTTTGAATTTAATACAAATGATAGGCTAAAAGCTTCTCTCGTAAATTCTTTTGAAAATCTATCTATATCTCCATTAAATTCAATGAATGTTGAACTTTCTGAATCTCTTAATAAATCTAAAAACTTAATGTATTCATTTTTATCATTATATATTCCATTGATTTTAGAAAAGAAAACTGGAGTTTCTACTGTAGTATCATTAAACTTAAATCCTGGTCTCAATTTTAATGGCTGATTCCAATATATTGATATTTCATCAATAGTTGAACTTAAAAGCAAGCTTTTTATTTTTCTATCTTGAAGTTGCCAAGGTTTTATAAATCCAGAATCATTTAGCAATTCTTCACTTATTCGTTTTGATGCTTCTGCTCCAACAGTAAAAGCTTTTTTTACAGAACCTTTATCTATCTTTTCACCTGAAACGACTCTATCTTCAAAAGAAACATTTTCTTCTATTATATTAGCCTCTTCTAATTCTATCTTATATTTCTCTAAATTTAAGATACTTATATTACTCTTTGAGTTTGGATTAAGGTATAATATATCAAATCCTGCTAAGTACAATATTAAGAGTAAATAAACTTCATGCTTTTTTATGTCTCCATAAAATATTATTTTTGGAGCATCATTTTTATTTATATCTAAGGCACCAATATAAGTCTTTATCCATGCCATTATTTTCACTATAAAATTTTGTTTAACTCTATCATTAGTAAAGTCTTTTTCTTCCTCTTTTAATACTCTATCTATTGCTTGCTTTATTTTATAATCTATTTCTTCAAACCCTAAAATACTTATATCTGTATCTTCTGTGCTGTTTTTATAATTTTTAAGTCCATTTTTAAAATAATTAATAATGTCAAAATCACTAGGATTTGCTATAGCATCAGTAAATAAGGCAATATCTTTTCTACTATCAATATTTTGCTTAGTCTTAAATATTTCAAGATTATACAAAATCTCATCTTCTAAACCAATATATGAAATAAAATAACTCAGATATCCCTTTGAAGGAGTGTAATTTCCTCTATCTGATTGGCTGGAGAATATTTTTTCAAATACCTTTGAGTCACCCATAATTATCCTCCCAATTTAATTGTTTATTGATAACTGACTCAAAATATATATTTTGAGCCAGTTTGTTATTTTTTATAAAATTTATTTTAAGCTGTTTTCTTTGGTTTTACTAATCTTATTACACATTTTACAACTTCATTGACTACAACTACACTTGCTGCAACACATAAAACTTTTACCCATGTCATAACATCCATAGCTACAGAGTTAAAGAAATCTTGGAATAACTGAGTAAATATTACTTGTGCAATACCTGTTAAAACTATTATTTGTAATGCTAGTTTATTATGTGTAAAGTTTGGGAAAATACTATCTGCATTAAATTCTCTACAGTTAAATGCATTAAATAATGCACTAAAAGCAAATAACGCAAACATTACAGTTCCCTTATGAGCTTCATCAACACCTAAGAAGTTAAATGTAGACTGTAACATTAGTATTGCTGTTATATAGAATGCATTTAATACTATTGTATATACCATTGACTTAGATATTATATTTGCTTTTCTATCAACAGGTTTTCTATTTAACACATGGTCTCTAACAGGCTCTAAACCTAATGCTAGTGCTGGTGGACCATCCATAATTATATTTACCCACAACAATTGTATTGTTGTAAATGGCATTTCTTGTCCCATAACCTGAGATATTATAGCCACTAAAAATGCAATTACATTTACTGTTAATTGGAATTGAACAAATCTTTGGAAGTTATCATAGATTCCTCTACCCCATTTAATCCCTTTTACAATAGTGCTAAAACTATCATCAGTTAAAATTATATCTGCTGCACTTTTTGATACTTCTGTACCAGATATACCCATTGCTATACCAACATCTGCCTTTGAAAGCGCTGGGGCATCATTTATACCATCACCTGTTACAGCAACAACATCTCCACTCTTTTGAAGAGCTGAAACTATTCTCATTTTACTATCTGGCTTACTTCTTGCAACAATCGAAATAGTTTGTATTTCTTGTTTTAGTTCTTCATCATCTAAAGTATCTATATATGAAGCTTCAACTGCTCTCATATTTCCTTTTAATAGACCTAACTCTTCACCTATAGCTCTTGCTGTATTTATATTATCTCCTGTAAGCATTTTTACAGAAACACCAGCTTTATTTGCTGTATTTACAGATTCTATAACATCTTTTCTAAGTGGGTCTCTTATACCAACAAAACCACTAAATACTAACTCACTTTCCATTGCACTCACATTCATAGAATCACTTTCAGCAGTTACTGCTGCTTCTTCTTCAGCTTGCGAGATTTCTTTATATGCAAAACCTAAAGTTCTCATTGATTTTACTTGTAATTTTTTTATTTCTTCTAAAATCTCATGTTTTATACCTTCAGTTATTGGAACTATGTCTTTTCCTCTTTGGATATATGAACATAGCTCAAGCAAGACTTCTGGTGCTCCTTTTGATAACAACACATGATTATTATCTTGACCTATAACAGATGTCATTCTCTTTGAATCAGAAGTAAAAGGGTTTTGAGCTACTATATTAGATTCTTTTCTAACTTGTCTGTAATCTACATTTTTATAATATAGAAGTAGTGCACATTCTGTAGCACTTCCCAGGTACTTAACATCACTATCATTATGCTCTACATCAGCTGTAGAGTTTATCATACAGTTTTCTTCAAAATAACTATTTATTTCTTCTTCTGAACTCTCAATATATCTTCCATCAATATATGCAACTTCTACTGTCATTCTATTTTCTGTTAATGTACCGGTTTTATCTGAACATATTACAGAAACAGAACCTATAGTTTCACAAGCTTCTTTTTTAGTAACTAAGGCATTTATCTTAGCCATTTTTTGCATAGTTATTGCAAGTGTCATATTTATCATAGTTGGCAGACCTTCTGGAACTGCTGCAACTATTAATGCAACACATACTGTAAATGCTGTTTTAACAGGGTCTATCGATTCTAAAAATGGTAAAATTCCAGACATATCAACATTTAATACATTCTTACTTACCATTTGGAAAACCATGAATATAAATAATAATCCTGCTACTGCGCTGGAAACTTTAGCTATCAATCCACCTAAATTTCCAAGCTTTATCTGAAGTGGAGTTTGCTCATCTGCGTCTGATAAGTTTTGAGCAATTTTACCCATTTCACTACTATCTCCAATTGAAGTTACAACTAATATTCCTCTACCATAAGCAACAAGTGTACCACCAAATACCATATTTATTTGTTTTGCAGGAATTGGTTCTTGTACCACTAGTGCTCCTTTAGATTCTATTTCTTCCATTGGAACTACTACATCACATTTTTTAGATACATCATCTGATTCGCCTGTTAACATATCTTCTCTAATTTTAAGATTTATAGTTTCTATAAGTCTACCGTCAGCAGGTACCATATCACCAGTTTCAATATATACTATATCTCCTGGTACTAGTTCACTCTTAGAAATTTGATGTATTTCTCCATCTCTTAGTACTTTAACTTCAATATTTTCAGTCATCTTAGAAAGAGCATCTGCTGCTTTCTTAGAACGACCTTCTGTAATCATACCTATTGCTATACCTATTGCTATAGCTCCTACAATCCCGATTGCATCATGAGTTTCTCCAATTACTGCACTTACTACTGCTGCAATAATTAAAATAACTATCATTGGTTCACTTAAACTGTCTTTTAAATCATCCCAAAAGCTTCCTTCCTCTTTTGGTGTAAATTCATTTAAACCATACTTTTCTCTTCTAGTCTTGACTTCTGATTTTGATAAACCTCTGTCAGGGTTAACAGATAAGTCTTTAGTTACGTCTTCTTTGTCAACATTATAATATTTGATATCATTATTAAATTCCATATACACACTCAATCCTGTCTAAATTTTGCATTACTTCTTTAAGACCCGCATCTTTTGTTCCTTCACCTATTGCTTTAAACTGCCAACTTCCATCTTTTCTATATATAGCCCCTACTATAAGAGTAGTTTTTTCCGAATAATTATCAGATAAATTATACTTCGCTATTTCCTTTTTATTACTTTGGTCCTCAACTCTTATATAGGCATTTTTTATCATCCCAAAGTGTTGTTTTCTGTCTATACAATTGTATATATTTACTACAAATAATAATCTGTGAATATTTGATGGAACTTTATCTAAATTAACTAGAATTTGTTCATCATCACCCACACCTTCACCAGTTAGGTTATCTCCTGTATGTAAAACTGACTTACAGGCACTTTTTAAGTTTCCAAAATAAATTAAGTCTTTTATACCACTTAATTTTCCTTCCTGATTTAGCATAAATACAGATGCATCGCAATCTATATCAGCTTGTCCTCCGCCAAATAAAGACTTAAGGAATCCTCCACCTGATTGTTGCACAGGGTCCCATCCTAAGCCCACAAGTATACTACTCAATCCAGGGTTGGATTTTTTTAAATCTATTTTATCACCTTTTGATAAATTAATCGACATACTAAACCTCCATAAAATTTTATATAATATAACCTATACATTATTTGTATAGGCTACTTATATTTAATATACTGTGTTACTCATACTAAACACTTAATCCATAGTTTCTGCAAAGTGCTTCTAAGCCACCTTCAAATCCTGCTCCAACTGCACTAAACTTCCATTCTCCATTATATTTATATATCTCACATACTGTAATTGCAGTCTCTATACTAAATTCTTCGCCTAAGTCATATCTTAATATTTCTTCGTCATTTTCAGAGTTTAAAACTCTTATATATGAGTTGCTTACTTGTCCAAAGTTTTGTTTTCTTTCAGCAGCTTCATATATTGTAACTGTTACAGCTATTTTTTGTATATGCTTTGGCATTGTATCTAAGTTTACTAATATTTCTTCGTCATCTCCATCACCTTCACCAGTTCTATTATCACCTAAATGCTCAACTGCTCCAGATGAATGTTTTAAGTTATTATAGAATATAAAATCTTCATCTCTTTCAACTCTTTGAGATTCTCCTACCATAAAAACACTGACATCTAAATCGTAATCATAACCACTATCGAATGAATTTGTATCCCATCCTAATCCAAGTTTAATATTTTTAAGACCTGGATTTCCCTTAGTTAAATCAATTTTTTGTCCTTTTTTTAATACTATAGCCATGGAAAATACCCCCTCTAGTTTATTATATTTAAAATTATAAGTTTATTCCAAAGTTTCCACATAAAGCAGCAAGGCCACCTTCAAAACCAGAACCTAGTGCGTTAAATTTCCATTCTCCATTGTGTTTATATATTTCGGCTACTACTATAGCTGTCTCTATACTAAAATCTTCACCTAATTCATACTTTATTAGTTCTTCATTTGTATCTTTATCTACTATTCTTATATAAGAATTACTTACTTGCCCAAAATTTTGTGTTCTTTCTGTTGCATCATGAATTGTAACTGTAAAAGAAATTTTGCTTATTTCTCCAGGAATCTTAGATAAATCAACAACTATTTGCTCATCATCTCCATCACCTTCACCAGTTCTATTATCACCTAAATGTTCAACTGCTCCAGAAGTATGCTTTAAATTGTTGTAAAATACAAAATCTCCATCATTAGTAACACTTCCACTTACTCCTGTTAAAAATGCTGCTGTATCTAAGTCAAAGTCAAATCCACCATCATACTTGTTAGTGTCCCATCCTAACCCTACTAAAATATTTTTAAGCCCTGGGTTTCCTTTAGTTAAATCAACCTTTTGGCCTTTTGATAATGTTATACCCATAATTTATCGCTCCCTTGTTAATTTTAGCTAAACAAATCTTGCTAATTATTTATCTTTTTCTTTAATCATATTATAACATTTTTTATTCATTTGTGAATAAAACTTAGTTGATATTTTTAAAATATAATTAAAAAAATGTTTATATTTCTTACTTTTTACATAGATTTTACATATTTTTTTAAAGAGATAAAATCTATGTTTAATATGTAATTATATATCATTTATATCTACAAGTATACATTTTATTTTGAAACTACAAAATTCTTGTACTATATTGTTTTAAGATGTTTTATAATAGATTATATCATCTTATTAGAGGAGAAAAAATATGATTTGTACTATTAAACCATTAAAAGTTGTAATAAAGAATTCAAAAGAGCCTTTAAATGAATTTATGTCTAGTAAGTCTTATACAAATAAGAGTTCTTCTTATATTAAAGAAGTCTACTTTACACGATATATAGGTATTGAAGATTCTATTGATAAATACATAAAAAACATCAAAAATATAGATACTCATCTTTTTAATAATACAACTGTTCCCTATATTAGGCTAAACAACTTAAATATAAATTTTGATAAATCCCAAACAGATAAGATGCTCAATACTTTCAATACTTATAATGATGCTAAATTTAACAGTTGGAGCTTATACAATATTGAATTTCCTTGTAAAATAGAAAATGATACCTTAGATTGGACAAAAAAAATTGCATTTAAAAGTACATTAGAGTTGTTTTCTAAAAACACACCAAATTCAACACCTTCTATTGTTAAAAACTTTGCTGTTAAACTTTTATGTTGGATAGATTATTTTCTACCCAAATTATTTTATAATAAAGTCAAAATTGATGTTTCACCCAAAGTAGTGTATTTTGGAAATATTAAAAGACAGGAACTTTTTTTCTTGTATTTTTTATCACAGCTTGGATGTGATATTTTGTACATAAATCCTCATAAAGATATCCTTGATTTATATCCTGAATGTTCTAGATTTTCTACTTTAGTTGAACTTTCTAAAAAAAGTCCAACTATGCTAGATATACCTTTAGAAAAATTAAATACAGATATAAATAAGAATATCAATAATAACAAAACTTATACGCCTATAAATAAACCTCAATCTGAACAAACTTCTGTTGACACAAGCTTTACATCTGGAAAAAATAAAAAAGATAAAGAAATAGAACTTACATATGAAGAACTCGCAAAATTATCAACTTCTGTTGTTATGATTGTTGTGTGTGATAATGAAAATAAACCATTCAAGAGTGGTTCTGGAGTAGTCATAAATAGTGAAGGTTATATACTTACAAATCTCCATGTAGTTAATGAAGGCTATTCATTTTTAGTTAGATTTGAAAATGATGATAAAGTTTATACATCGTATCAAATCATAAAGTACCACTCAGATTATGATTTAGCTGTAATAAAAGTTGATAGAAAATGTAAAGCGATACCAGTCAAGGTCAGCAAAAAACCTGTAAGAGGTCAAAAAATAGTTGCGATTGGAAGCCCTTTAGGTCTTTTCAATACAGTTTCAGATGGAATTATCTCTGCTTTTCGTGACTTTGAAACAGTTCAAATGATACAATTTACAGCTCCAATCTCTAGTGGTAGTTCTGGAGGGGCTCTTTTAGATATGTTTGGCAATTTACTTGGATTAATTTCTGCTGGGTACGATGATGGACAAAACTTAAATCTAGCAGTGGAAAGTCATCTTGTCAAAATATTTGCCAATAATTTTATCGAAATAATAAACTAATTTGCTCTTGCTTCATGCCAATAGAGGGGGCGAGAACATTATATATGTTCGCCCTCTGTATGTCATGCAAAAATTAATATTTGATGTTTTTATGCTCTATAAACAATTGATACCATAGACAAAATGTAAATATAGTCCATATTTTTCTTGAATTATCTTTGTGACCTTTTAGATGTTCATCTAAAAGTTTTATTATATATTTTTTATCAATAAACTCGTCTACATTTGCATTAGAAATAGTATCTCTTACAACATCGCCTAAATCATCTTTTAACCAAACTCTTATTGGCGTTGGAAATCCTAATTTTTTTCTCTGAATAACATGTTCTGGTACTATATCTTTAAAGGACTCTCTAAGTAGCACTTTTGTATTATTTTTTGTTATTTTTTGTTCAACTCTTAAATTTTTTGCTACATCAAATACATCTTTATCTAAAAAAGGTACTCTAAGTTCTAGATGCTCAGCTACAGAGAATTTATCAACTTTTTGAAGTATATCACCTTGAAGCCATGTATTTACATCTATATGTTGCATTTTACTTATATAATCGTAATTATTTTTCTGCGCTTCTCTGTATAAATTTGATAATAAATACTCATGTATATTCTTTTCCTTATATTTAAAAAAGAATCTTTTCACTTCATTATTTTCAAAAATCTTCGCATTTCCTATATATCTCTTTTCTAAAGGTGTTGTAGCTCTATAAAGATAATTTTTGCCTTTTATATTAGGCATAAGCTCTGAAACTCTATTTAATACACCTCTAATATACACTGGTGAGTTTATAACTGATTTCACATTATTATATTCCTTGTATACATTGTATCCTCCGAATAATTCATCAGCACCTTCTCCAGACAACGCTATTTTAACATATTTACTAGCTTCTTTAATTAAAAAATAAAGACCTACTCCTGATGGGTCTGCCACAGGGTCATCCAAAAAATAAATTACACTAGGCAATGCTTTTATATAGTCATCTTGTGTTATGTTAAGTGGAATGTTTTCTATGCCCAATTTATCAGCTGTTTTTTTAGCTATTTCCAATTCACTATATCCTTTAACATTAAAACCTAGTGAAAAAGACTTTATATTTGGATTAATTTGTGAAGCTATAGATGTTATAATTGATGAATCTATACCACCAGACAAAAATGTTCCAACAGGTTTATTTTCTGATACCTGTCTTCTTACCGAATCTATTACTACATTTCTCACTTCTTCTTCGCCTATATCTCTATTTCCTAAATGGTTCTTACTGTAAAAAAATTTTGTACTACTCCTAAATTCAAGTTTATTATATCTCTTTAAAGATAGTATTCCATTTTCCACTCTAAAAAAATGTCCTGCTGGTATCAATCTTATCCCTTGTATCATAGTATCTTCAGGAAGAACATATTGAAACGAAAAATAACTCTGTAAACTTCGTTCATTTATGTTTAGTTTTTTAATATACTCCAGTATAAATTTATATTCTGATGCAAAGATTATCACTTTTTCTTTATTTATATAGTAAAGTGGTTTTATTCCAAATAAATCTCTTGCCCCAAATATACTTTCATCTTTTTTATCATATATTATAAAGCTAAACATCCCTTTTATCTTATGTACACAATTTTTTCCAAATGCTATATAAGATGTTAATAAGATTTCAATATCACTATCTGTAGAAAAGCTGTACCCTTTTTTAATCAATTCTTCTTTTATCTCACAACTATTATATATCTCACCATTTAAAACTATAACCTTTCCATCTTTTTCAAATGGTTTAACTCCATGTATAACATCTATTACATCAAATCTATTAAAATCAAACTCTTTTTCCTCACCTTTTAAGTATTCTCTACTATCAAGACTTATATGATTTATATTATTTACAGATTCTTTTATTTTAAATTTAATATCTTCTTTTCCAGATATATCTCCTTTATAATAAATTGAAATATTGCCACACATATTATCAAATTTCCTTCCTATTTTTTAGTATTATCCTGTATTTCATAGTTTTGTCTTTGCCTTCAAAACTTATTCAATTTTAAAAAAATTACTATCAAATTTTTATAAATTATCTGCTAATCTTTCATAATTTTTTAATTTCTAGAAATACTATATTAGGAGGTGATTTTTATGAAGAAAAAAATGTTAATACCAGTTATTATGTCTTTATTTATACTTTCACAGTGTATAACTTTATTTGCTTTTACACCCGAAAATAACAAGTTTAAGGTTAAACCATTACCTTATGCTTATGATGCACTTGAGCCCTATATAGATAAAGAAACTATGATTTTACATCATGATAAACATTATCAAGCTTACGTTGATAAGTTAAATGCAGCTCTTGAAAAATATCCTGAGCTTTATAATTATTCTTTATGTGAATTATTACAAAACTTAGATTCTTTACCTAAAGATATTGCTACAACAGTAAGAAATAATGCAGGTGGTGCTTACAATCATAAATTCTTTTTTGATATAATGACTCCTGAAAAAACTATACCTTCTGAATCTTTAAAAGCAGCTATTGACAGAGATTTTGGTTCTTTTGAAAAATTCAAAGAAGAATTCCAAAAAGCAGCTTTAGATGTTTTTGGTTCTGGTTGGGCTTGGCTAGTAGCTACTAAAGATGGTAAATTGTCCATTATAACTACTCCAAACCAAGATAGTCCTGTAAGTAAAAACTTGACTCCTATCATAGGTCTTGATGTTTGGGAACATGCTTACTATTTAAAATATCAAAACAGAAGAAATGAATATATTAACAATTGGTTTAATGTAGTTAATTGGAATGGAGCTTTAGAAAATTACAAAAATTTAAAATCTCAAGATTAATTAAATATTAAAATCCTTTTGAAAAAAACTTATGTTTGCTATATAATATAATAAAAGATAGTCTAAATTTACCAATATTATGTTTATAGTGACGATTCAGGAGGATTTTTATATGATAAAAGAAACACATGAAAGGGGAGGATATATATTAGCACTTTTGATACTCCCCTTTATAAATAATATATATTTAGTCAAATACGATACTACATATAAAATAGTATTAATTATAGTCTATATCTATTTTGCATATTTAGGTTCATTATTTCCAGATATAGATATGAGAGGTTCTTACATAAGCAAAAAGTTTATATTAATTTACAAGTTATTTGGAAGTAGGTTTAGACACAGAGGGTTTACTCATAGTCTTCTTGCCTTATTACTCATTGGTAGTTTTTTTAAGTCTCTAACAATCTTTACTAACAACAATATAGTTTTTTCATGTCTGTCTAGTGGATTTATAATAGGATATTTTTCTCACATGTGTCTTGACCTTATTACGAAAGAAGGTATCGAATTGTTTTTTCCCATTACTATAAACATTTCCTTACTCCCTATAAAAACTAGCTCGAAAACAGAAAAATTCATATCTAAACTTTTAAACTTCATAGTTATTTTTTTAATCGGATATCAATTTTACATTTTATTTTAATATATTTTTATAGCTATATATTTATAAATCAATTAATAAATTAAAAAAATTGTCTTAAAAGAATACTTTTAAATTTAAAATTTATTTAAATCTAATTCTTTTAAGACAATTTTATTTTTTTGACAAGTTAAATTCTTTTGTTATTTCTATCATTATCGTGTTTTTTATGATGAAATTCATAATTATGATTTTCAAGGTTTTTATTAACTTTACTTCCAATTTTCCATGATAAAAATACTAGTAGTATAAAGGATGCTATCTTTAGTGGGCTTGTTATAAATCCTTCTATATCACTTGCCACATAACTTATTACTATAAACATTACAAATTTTCCTGCCAACATTGCTGGAACAAAATCTTTTATATCTTTTTTACAAAAAGCTGATGCAACAGTAACTAAACATCCAGGCATAAATGGACAAGCATATGCTATAAATAGCAGTTTAAATCCCTGTTTGTCCATCCAACTTATTGCTCTTTCAGTTTTACTATTTCTCAACTTATTAAAAAGTCTACTATCAGTAAATCTACTTATTAATAAAAATAATGAGGTTGTCCCAAGCCCTGAGCCAATCCATGATAACAAACACCCAAGTAATAACCCTTGTATCGCAGCATTTGCTGTAACTATCGCCACAAGTGGTAAGGCTGGTATAAAGCTTTCTATAAATGCACTTAATAAACCAATTATTGTGGCTAACACCCAATAGTTTTGAGTTAAATCAAGTAATTCTTGTATATACTGCATATTGCTTTTCCCCTTTTTTTAACTTTAACTATTATTATATACTCTATATTACTATTACATACCAATTTCAAAAAGGAATCTAATATTCAAAAGTAAATAATTTATGTAAATTTACAGTTAAGGTATATTTATTTTATTATATATTATAACAAAAAAGTCTTAAAATATGAATCTATCATATTTCAAGACTTTTTCTTTTTATCTGGATATATTTAAACTATAGTATATCTGACTTCATAATATCTTCAAAGTCCCCTTTTTCAGATATCAATCTTATCAATTTAACAGTACAACTTAAATCATTTATAAGTATAGCTCCTACTAATGAACCATCTTTCATAAATAACTTTTTATATACTCTTTTACCTTCATCTTTTGATGAAATTTCTTTATCAAAATCTTGTATATTACCAATACTAAATACTTTAACATTCATTGCATCTAATGAAACTGGATATACATCACTTTCAAATTTCAAACTATCTCCACTTGCATTTGCTCCTGCTATTTTTCCCATTTCTACTGAAGATGGCCATATTGCTAGACTAGTATTTCCTACTTGTGCAACATCTCCACAAGCATATATATCTTTAACAGTTGTCTGTAATGTATTATCTACAACAATACCTCTATCAATTTTTACAGATGTATCTTGAACCATTTGAGTATTTGCTCTCACTCCAATCGAAAAGACTACCATATCACAGTCAACACTATTGCCATCTTTAAATACAACTTTTTGAGCCTTTCCATCACCATCAATACCATCAACTGCCACACCTAATCTTACATCTATGCCTGTATCCCTTACACATTGTTCTAGTATTTTACTTCCTTCTTTATCAAGTTGTTTTGATAATATACCATCCATTGCTTCAACTACTACTACTTCTAAGCCTTTTAATTTGAATTCCCATGCTGCTTCAAGACCTAATAGTCCTCCACCAATTACTACAACTTTCTTAGACTTCTCTAATGCTTCTTTTACATTATATAAGTCTTTTATATTTCTAAGTGTAAATACATTTTCTAAATCATGACCTTTAATTGGTGGTATGAAGTTTCTACTTCCTGTAGCTATTACAAGCTTATCAAATTTAATAGCACCATCATTTACTACAATAGTTTTATTTACTTCATCTAATTTATCTACATTTGTTCCTAATATTACTACTACATTGTTTTCGTCATACCAAGCTTTATCTTCCATATAGAAATCAGAATTAAGTTCTTCATTTATACCATCAGAAAGTGCAGGTCTGTAGTAAGTTAACTCCTCCTCATTAGAAATCATAGTTATCTTACAAGTCTTATTTCTTTTTCTTATAGCATCTGCTGCATAGAAACCAGCTGCACCATTTCCTACTATAACAAAATATTCATCAGTATCTTTTCTAAAAGTAACCTCATCTTCTTCAACTTCTATAAATTGGTCCTCTTTGGCTCCACATACAGGGCATATACTAGGAGCACTATCTCCTTCAAATACTTCGTTACAAATTACACATTTAAACTTTTTAGTTTTCTTTTTACTTCCAAAAGTAGAGTTTAACTTATCTAAGAATTTACCTGTATAAGCATATAATTTGTCAACTTCTTCTTCTGATGGTTTAAAGTTAACAGCAAATGGTTTCACTGTTGTCATTCTAAGCTGATTGATTCTCTCCATAGCATTTTCTATACCTTCTCCACTCCATCCATATGAACCAAATACTGATGCAACTTTTCCACCATGAAGAACTGGATTTAAAGATACTAATATATCCCATATAGGTTTTAACGCATCTCCTAATATTGTTGGTGTTCCAAATAATACACCTTGTGATACTGCTATTTTAGCTAGAATTTCTTCTTGCTTATGTTCTATTACATCAAATAAATTCACTTTATAATTGCTATTTTTTTCAATATATGATTTTATAGCTTCTGCCATGATTTTTGTATATCCATGTGCAGAAACATAACAAATTGTAACTTCTTTTTCTAATTTTACTTGTTCATTTACACTCCAATTATAATAAAGGTCTATAATTTTTCTAGGATTTTCAGTCAATACTGGTCCATGACCTGGACACACTATGTCTATATCTAAATCTTTTATCTTTTCTATAGCAGTTACCATAGATGGTTTAAATGGTCCCATTATACAATCATAATAATATCTTAAAGCATCTAAGTAATCCTTTTCTTCATCTTCATTAAGAGTGTTTACTATCTTATCATTACTATAATGACTTCCAAATGAATCACATGTTACAAGGGTTTTATCCTCTTTTATATATGTGTATATAGTATCTGGCCAATGAAGCATAGGTACAGAGAAGAATTCTAAAGTTTTATCACCTATTGATAGCACATCTCCATCTGCAACTGCAATATATTCAAAATCTTTGTTTACGATTTCCTTTAGATACTTAATGGCAGTTTCTGAAGCTACTACTTTTGCATTTTTTGCTAAATCTAAAAGTTTTTCAACGCTTCCTGCATGGTCTGGTTCAGTATGACTTACCACAATATAGTCAATTTTTTCAAAATCTATATTTAAATCATTTAATCTTTCAATATATTTGTCAAAATGTTTATCCTTCACTGTCTCAAATAAAACTGTTTTTTCTGTTCCTTTTAAAACATATGAATTATAAGTTGTTCCATAAGGTGTATACATAATTATGTCAAATACTCTTAAATCAGGGTCGAGCGAACCTACCCAATATAAATTTTCTTTTATTTTCAGTGATTTTAATGACATACCGTACTCCTCCTAAAATAATTATTTAACCTTTTTATACCCTATTTGTTATATTTTAAACAAATTTTATTTAAAAAAGAATTTATTTTAAAAGCAACTTAAAACTTTTAATCTTCTTTTTCTACCTCCAGTATAGTTCCTTTTTTAGAATCTACCTTTATGTCATATTCATTTTTTTCTTTATCTATTCTTATTTTATAAAAAGTAGCATCTAAATCTTTATCTAAACTCCATTCTTTTACTATTCCATCTTGTTCTTTTAATGCAATTTCCATAGCTTTTTGAGGTGTTATTATATCATTTAAATCTAGTTTTTCTTCTCTAGCTTTACCATTTAAATCTTCTGAATCCAATTTTTCAGTTTTATCTTGTAATACATCCTTTGTATTAACATCTATTTTCATCTTATACTCATTGTTATCATCTACACCTTCAACCGTATAAACATATTTATTTAAATCACTTTCAAGACTTAAATCTACTATATCAGCATCCTTATATTTGTCTTTAAATATATTTATTGCATCTGTGTAAGGTACTTTGAAATCTTGCTCCATTAAACTTTCATCCATTTTGCCATCTTTTAAATCACTATTTGATGCATTTGCTTCTTTTTTTGTGTCACCATTTTGAGGCGCTTGTCCTGAATTTGAATTTCCACTACATGCAGTCAATAAACCTGCAATAAGTATACTTGCTACTAATAAATATAGTTTTTTACACATAAAAATCCTCCTTAAATAATTAATTTATTCTATATTATGCCCTTTAAATCCTTTATTTACCCTTTTATATTGCAGATACTTCTTACTTTATTTTAATAGTTTCAAGGCCTTATAATCTATACTTAAGAAGCTAAAAATCTATTTTAATATTATTTATATGAAAATTAACCTAAATAATAATATATGAGTATAAATTTTTAAAGTTCTAATATAATACCTGTTTATAAATCATAATTATTCTTAAGAATAGAAATGTTGAATATATCGCTCAAAGATGAAATATTTTTAAAATCTATATA
>NZ_JAGWCT010000003.1:0-85571 GCF_020657815.1 Clostridioides sp. ZZV15-6597
ATTTTATTGTTTTTAAATATCCTCATAAAAAAATATATATTAAAATAACATAATTGATAGTAATTTATATATTACATACGTAAGTTTTAAAAGTCAATATTATTATTACTATTTTAATAAACTTTCACCTTAATTTAAAAATAAATTAGAGTTATTTTATTTACTAACCATTTTATTTGCTGGCTGTTTTATACTATATAAATTTAAATTGACAAAGCGACACAAGTGTCTTATAATTAAAAACGACAGTTATGTCGCAAAGGAGGAAAATCTATGGCAACAAAAGGAATGCAAACTAAACAATTTATTATTGATATTTCAATAAAGTTATTTTCTGAAAAAGGCTATAGTAATGTAACTATGAAAGATCTTTGTGAGGCATGTAATTTAAGTCGTGGTGGTCTATACAGACATTTTAATTCAACAAAAGAAATTTTTATTGATATGTTAAATTCTCATAAAGATAATGCTAAAAATTTATTAGATGAAAGTATCAAGGAAGATATATCAGCTAGGCAGATGTTAGAGTATTTTCTTAATCAACAAAAGTCAGAAATACAAAGTGAATACTCTGGATTAGATTTTGCAATCCATGAATTTGCTTTTGTAGAAAAAGACCAGCGTGATTATATGAACAAAAGATATAATTCAGCCATTACAATGCTTTCGAAGTTAATTGATTATGGGCAATCTAAAGGTGAATTTAAAAAATGTAATTCTATGACACTTGCAACACACATAATGTTCTTGTTTGATAGTATGAAGACATCAGCACCTGTTTTAGTACTTACAGATGACGATATTGATAAGCAAATAAATTTTATAAAGGATATGGTGATTTTATATGAATAAACAACAATTCCATAAAATTGACTTACAAAACTGGGAACGATATACACATTTTTATTATTTTTCAAAGATGACAAATGTAGGATTTGATTTAACTATAGAAATAGATATTACTCGTTTACTTGATGAAACGAAAAAGAGAAATATCAAATTTTATCCAGCATATCTATATATAGTAACAACTTGTTTAAATCGATATAAAGAACTAAAGATTGCATATGATGAAAATGAACTTGGATATTGGGACACTTTAACTCCATTTTATGCAATTTTTCATGATGATAATAAAACTTTTTCATCAATATGGACAGAATACAATAAAGATTTTTCAATATTCTATAAAAGTTATTTAAATGATATTGAACGATATGGAAAAAATTATGGTTTTTTAGCAAAACCTAATCCTCCAAAAAATTGCTATACTGTTTCATGTCTTCCATGGATTAGTTTTAAAAGCTTTACTGTACATAATCATGGTCTTGAAAATTATTTTTTCCCTACAGTTGAATCAGGCAAATATTATCAAAAAGATGAAAAAATACTTCTCCCTCTTTCTATAACAGTACATCATGCAGCTACTGATGGATACCATGTAAGTTGTTTTATTGATGATATACAAAAAATGTGCTTTAATACTGATACATGGTTATTCTAAAAAATAATCTGTATTATAGACATATATTATAATATTTATAATCTAAGATAAACAATCACATTACATGAATAAGATAATGTGATTGTTTACTTATACTCATATTTTTTCTTATTTTAATTATAATTATTTATTTTTTCTTCAATTTTATTTAAATACTTTACTCTCTTAGTACATCCCACAGTTAACAAAACTAAAACTACTATTATTGATGTTAAAATATAAATATAGTTCATATTAGAAAACCATCCTTTACCATCTTCCATGTAAGTCGAAATACTTATAAACCATCGTATTGGACTTATGATACTCATATTTTGCAACATAGTAGGCATTTTATCAATTGGAATAAATGAACCACCAATAAGTGATAGTATAAGAGATATACCAGTAGCAAATAAATTTGCATACATCTCTTTATTAAACAATGAAGATACAAATGTTCCAAAAGAAGTTGCTAAAGCCGATATCCATACACCCATTAAAAGTAAATTTATATAACTGATACTAATATCAATATTAAACAATTTAATGATAGTTATTGAAACTAAATATTGAAAATATGTGATTGCAAAGTTATATAGTATATTCCCTAACACATATCCTCTTATATTTTGTGGTGAATATAATATTCTTGTAAATGTACCTGAATTTTTATCTTTAATAATCATTGATGCTGTAACAGTAGATGTTATCATTAAAAATAATACAATAAAAGCAATTATTCTTTGCAAAACACCTAAGGTATTTTCTTGTAGTTTATTTATATTTATAGGTGTTGAATCTTCTTTATATGATTCTATTAAATACTCTAATATATTATTTGTATTTTTATCTTTTATCGAATACAGTTTGAAATTACCCTTATTGAAATATATAACAGCAGAATATTTTCCAGTTATAATATCAGTTTTGACTGTTTTAAAGTCTGCAATTTCAACATCAATTCCTTGAGTGCTTTTTAATGTCTTAACCATATCTGTATAAATCTTCTTTTCAGATTTATTTAAAACTTGTTCATTTTTATACTCACTCAAAATCCCAATATTAAAAGATGGTTTACTTATGTAATTTGCTAGTACTCCAAGTATTACTATAATTATTGGAAATAATAGTATAACTAAAAAACCCGATTTTTTATTTATATTTCTTTTAAAATTATTATTAAAAATACCTAGTAAGTTCACTATATAAAGGCCTCCCTTTTAAATAATTTAACTGTAAGTACTGTCATTAAAATACTTGTCATTACAAATATAGATGATATATTAAAAAGGGGTTGTAAATTATCATCATAAATACAAGTAACTATACTCCTATTGACCCAAGTTAATGGTGATATATTAATTACTAATGAAACAACTGGATTTAATGAACTAACTGGAAAAAATACACCTCCTAAGAAACCAAAAATTACTATTGGTATATTAATGACATTACGTAGTATATCTAAGTTTTTGCATGCAAGACCTAAAAACAAACCTATAGCTGATACTACAGTTGACTCACACACTAAAAGAAAAATAATAGCTAAAAAATTTCCACCAAAACTTATCTGAAAAACTCCTTTTATTATAACTAAAGTTATTACATTACACAGTGAAAGTATAATTGTACAAGAGAAAAGTTTTGAAAGTACTAACTCTTTTATGGAAATAGGAGAAATCATATAACGATAGGATGTATTAGAAATTTTCTCATCTTGTGCAGCATATGAAACACTAATGATTCCCATAAGAATACAAAATGGTATTGTGACAATAGTATAATAGTTATATGATGTAAATTCTGTTCCATAAGACTTTGATGTTAAATATCCTAATAACATTATGATTATTAATGGAAAAACAATATTATAAAATAAAATAAAAAAATCTTTACTTCTTCGCTTGATTCCTAATCTAAACAATGGCAAAAAATATCTCATCTATTATTCCTCCAAATCTCTCAAATTTGTACCTGTAAGATATAAAAAAATATCCTCCAGTGTCTTGCAACCAAGTTTTAAATACTTATCTTTATATAAGCTTTTATCTAAGTCTTCTAAAATTACTCCTTTATCAATTAAAACAATCCTATTACATAAAGCTTCTATTTCCTCCATATAGTGACTAGTATAAATAACTGTTGTACCATTCTTATTAATCGTTTTAATTGCTTCCATAATTTTATTTCTCGATTGAGGGTCAATTCCAACTGTTGGCTCATCCATAATGAGAATTTTAGGGCTATGTGCAATTGCACAAGCTATATTTAATCTACGTTTCATTCCTCCAGAAAATTTTGATGGTAGTTCTTTATGTCTACCCCAAAGTTCGACAAACTCCAAAGCCTCTTTAGTTCGAGATTTAAGTTCATTTCCTCTAAAACCATACAATGAACAAAAGAATTTAACATTATCATATGCACTTAGGTCTTCATATATTGCCAGCTCTTGTGGTACAACACCAAGAGCACTTTTAAAGATATTTTGCTGAGTTTTGATACTTTTACCCCTATAATATATATCTCCACTATCTGGAGATACAGTTGTAGTAAACATATTAATAGATGTGCTTTTTCCTGCTCCATTTGGTCCAATAAAACCTAAAATATCTCCTTCTAGTATTTTAAAACTCTCTCCTGATACAACTTCCTTATTGTTATATCTTTTAGATAACTTTTCAATCTCTAATAGTACATTTTCCATTTATAAAACCTCCTAATATTTTAACCAATATTATATATCCAATGTTGTATATATTATTTTTTTAAAACACGAGTCTTTGACTCGTGCTATTATAAATAAACTTATTTTTTATTTTGTAATTTTAGTATTATTTTATCTATATTCTCGATAGCTTTGTCTGGATTATTAATTATTTCATCTCTGAGTTTTTGAACCTCTAATAGTTCACTTTTTGCCTCATTTTCAAATAAAAAATCGTCTTCTATATTTGAAAAATCTATAGATTTAATTACGTTCTGTGTTTCATAACCAACAGATATGTACTTATCAATATTATTGAGTATTTCCTCATGCCATAGTATTTGATAATTCAAATTATCTATTGTCATATCAAAGGCAATTCTTTCTGTTGGAAGACTTTTTTTATCAATATTTTTAATTTCTTTCCAGTTTTCCCAATACTTTTTCTGCTCTATAAGATGCTTTATATGCTTTTCAAGATTGATTTGTATAGTATCTCTTGGTAATACATCTAAAATATTATACAACAGGAATTTATTTGAACCTACTGGAACTATAGGCATCTGTAATTCTTTTTGTAGTTCTTCCTTTAACTCCACTTTACCACTTTGTGTAATCTCATAAATCTTACGAATTCTAGCACCAGTTTTTTCTTCTCTCAAAACTCTGACTGCCCCATCTTTTTCTAGCTTTGTCAATGCATAGTAGATTGAACCTGATTGTATTTTTGTCCATCTATCTGCACCAGAAACCTGTAAAAATTTTTGAATCTCATATCCATGTGTTGGCTTAATATTTAAATAATATAAAATTAAAGTACGTATCAGAAAAATTCACCACCTTATACTCTATCTTGGATATTATATTATCACCAACGTTGTATATAGTCAATAGTTGTTATTTAAATAAATATATCATAACTTACTATTTTTATTGTTTAGCACAAGGAATCCCATGAGACATACATATCCAATTGTATTTTAAATTTTCTATCTCACTTACAGATTTCATCATTTTTTCAGAATCCCAGTTCCACAGATTAGGATATGGGATTATATTTCCTTTCTTATTCTTAACTAAATCTCCTGCAAACAATACATCTTCAAAAAGCATACATACATGTCCTGGTGTATGTCCAGGAGTATGAATAATTTTTATATTCCCGACTTGCATATTATTTCTATAAGGCTCTACATCTTTAATAATTCTTTTTGAAATTGTCTTTCCAATAAATTTTTTGAATCCAGGTCTATCCTTCTTCCCTATAATAAAAGGTATATCTTCCATATGAGCCCACACTTTTGCTCCTGTATGTTCTTTCAATAACTTAATATTAGATATATGGTCAACATCATGATGAGTCAGTAAAATATGCTTAATCTCAGTTAGTTGAATCCCAAGTGTTTTTAATTCTTTAATTATACTATTCCCCATAAAAGGAAGTCCTGTATCTATCAATGTAATCTCTTCATCAAACACAATAAAACAATTTGCACCATGAGTACTATCTAACAACAATACATTTTCTTTTATTTTCATAAATAAATCCCCCTTATTTTATATTTTACCTATATAATTAATTAGTAAAGTTATAATAAATTATAGTGCTTTACATTAACTTTATTTTTAAAAAGTATACTATCGTTATACAAGTATACCATCAGTATATTTTTTTATCAATAGAATCAGTAGAAAGGAGTATTTTATATGTCAGAATTATCAAGAAGAGATAAAGAAAAAATCCAAAGAGAAAATGAAATTATTGTTAAAGCAGAAAAATTATTTTGTCTTAATGGATTTGATAACACTTCTATGAATGAACTAGCAAAAGAAGTAGAATATACAAAACGTACTATATATAAGTATTTTTCATGCAAAGAAGATTTATTTTTTGCTGTTGTACTAAGAGGGTATAAAAGACTTTGGAATAGTGTTAAAATAGAAAGTTCAAAAGGTAAAACTGGATTTGAAAAATTAAAATTTTCATATTCTGCATTTCATAAATTTTATTGTAAGGAGCCTTCTTTACTAGCTTTAATGGGAATGATTGGACTTGTACAATCTAAAAATTCAGACTTAGAGATACCTTTTAAAGAAAATTTTTTTTCTTTCAATAAGTTTATGTTTGAAGAAATACAAGAACTATTTGAAATGGGAAAAGTTGATGGAAGTATTAGGTCAGATATTGAGATACCTACTCTTATGTATTCATCAATATTTACACTTACAGGATTTTTTAATTTATTATCTATAACAGGAAAATCGTATCTCAACAATTTTAATATAGAAGAGAAAAAATTTATTGAAACCACACTTGGTCTTTTGATAGATTCACTTAAAGCGTAGTTTTAATTTATAAGTTTTTGACAGGGATTTTATTTTACACTATAAATTTTTTTAAATGAAAGGACTGAAAATAAATGGCAAAAATACTTCTTTTAGAAGATGATGATACAATTGCATTTGGAATAAAAGCTTCCCTAGAAAAGAAAAAACATGTAGTTTGTTGTTATAGTACAATTACTGAAGCTAAGAAAAAATTTGACAAAGATATCGATTTAATTCTACTTGATTTAAATCTACCTGATGGGATTGGATATGAATTTTGTAAATATGTTAAAAATATAAGAGATACTCCAGTGATATTTTTGACAGTGCGTGATGATGAAAAAGATATTGTACAAGGTCTGGATATGGGTGCAGACGACTATGTGGTTAAGCCATTCTTGCTTTCAGTACTTCAATCTAGAATTAATGCTGTGCTTAGGCGTACCCAATATAACACTACTAGCACTCTTACATGTGAAAATATAAAATTGAATAAAGATGAAGTTAAAGTATATTTGGATAATATTGAAATCCCTTTGACAGCAGGAGAATACAAACTACTCCTAAGCTTAATGGAAAATAAAAATAAAGCACTTACTCGTGCAAAACTATTAGAAATGCTCTGGGATATAGATGGCAACTTTGTAAATGATAATACTCTTACTGTTACAATAAAGCGACTTAGAGAAAAACTAAAAAATCCATCCTGCATAAAGACCTTGAGAGGTATAGGATATAGAATGGAGGACAGCTAGTGAAAACTCCAAGAAATATCAATAATACTGTTATTTTTATAGTATTCTGCTTAACTATCACTATTTTATTAAGTATAATTCTAACAACTATAACTTCTTCTGAAGAATATAATATGATATCTAAAACCATTGGTACATCATATCAACTTAACCCTAAATCTACAGAATATATTTTAGAATCACTAAAAAATTCAAGTTCTCATGACTTTAATGTAGGAAATGAGATTTTATTAAAACATGGTTATACTAAAAATACATTTTGGTATAAAAACTTTTTTTATTTCATGATAGTATCCTTTGTTATAGTGTCAACAATGGCTATGGTTGTGTTCATAATTCAGTATAGAAAAAAAATACATAACATGATTAGAATCAATACTCTTACTCACTATTTGGAAGAAGTCAATTTAGGGAAAGAATCCATACTTTTACGATGTGAAGATGAGTTTTCACATCTTGAAGACGAGATATATAAAACTGTGGGAGAACTTCGTTGCTCAAAAGAATTTGCTTTAAAAGAAAGACAAACTCTTTCAGATAATCTTGCAGATATTGCACATCAACTTAAAACTCCAATTACTTCTATGTCGCTTATGGCACAATTACTTGCAGAAAGTTGTCCAGATGAAGAAATAGATTACCTTAATAGACTTACAAACCAAATATTAAGATTAGAAAGATTGGTGTCATCTTTACTTACTTTGTCAAAATTAGATGCAAGTACTTTAATATTTGAAAATAAACTTATAGATGTCCATTCTCTTCTTACTAATGCTGTTGAACCTATAGAAGGAATTTTAAAAGAAAAAAATCAGACATTTATTATTGAAGACTCTTCGTTCGTAGAATTTGAGATTGATATTAACTGGACTTTGGAAGCTCTTTTAAATATTCTTAAAAACTGCAGTGAACATGTAGAAGATGGCGGACATATTGTTGCTTATTATAGTAAAAACCCTCTATACATTGAAATTATTATAGAGGATAATGGGAAAGGTTTTGCTCAAGAAGACCTACCATATATTTTTAATCGATTTTATCGTGGTAAAAATGCTAGTAAAGACAGCATTGGTATAGGTCTTGCTCTATCAAAGTCTATTATAGAAGGTCAAAATGGTACTATACATGCAGAAAATGGTCATCATGGTGGTGCACGATTCATAATTAAGTTTTATACATAAAAGACTGGATTATAGGAAAACACCTATAATCCAGTTACATTATATCCTATTTATCTATCATTTACACATTATCTATCACTTACACACAATATTCTTTAAAGTTGCTTTTAAAAAATATTCAATAAATCTTGTTTATATTGTCTCATTTTTTATAGATTCTACTATGTTTTCACTCTTTAATTGTTTACATCCCATAGTATACGACGCTATTACTACAATAAGTATCAATATGGTAAAGCTCGTCACTATGGATATTGGTGCAAATAATAAGTACTCCATAAAACTTATTTCATTTATATGGATGAAAGCATACAATATAGCTATTTGCACAGGAATACTGAGTAATAATGGTGTAAGACCAAAAAATAATCCTTCTAGGATAAGCATCTTTTTCATACCCTTTGGAGACAATCCTGCAGAACGTAACATAGCAAATTCTTGTCGTCTACTTCTAAGATTCCCTGAAACAGTCGCCCATACATTTGATAAACCAATTGCAGCTAATAATGCTGTAATAAATCCTACTATCAAATTCATAGTTATTTGTCCACTCTCACTTAATTCTTCATTTTCTACAACATCATTAATGCTATAATCACCTGACCCATAATATTTATTGCAAATAGATTCAAACTCTTTTCTTACTTTAGAAATATTATCATTATTATCTATTTTAAATAATCCTGTTATTCTATTTGATTTTAATCTACGGTTTTCATGATAGTTTTTGGACACATCCTGTACTATAGACATTGGTACTATTTGAATTAATGTGTATCTACCAAGATTTTCTGCTATTTGTGGAAGTGTATCTGTAATAGTTCCTACTTTCATATTAAAAGTATAATTTCCCTCATCTTCATCATATACCTTTTCATTTAATGTAATGTTATCTCCTACAGAAAGATTTAAATAATCTATATATACTTTATCCCTACGTGTACTACGCTCAACATTTTCCTCACGATTATATACAATCGAAATCGGATTTTTTGTATCATAATATGGTTTTGGGTCTATAGAAAGTTGTTTACAATATTTTGCAAAACTCTCATCATCAAGTCCAATCATAGTTGAAGTAATACGAAACTTACCATCACGTTCTATAGGAGCATATTTTTTAGCTGATACTATCTTTTTAAATCCTCCACTCTTTGCAAGCTCTTTTGAAGCGTCTTTTTCAGTTAACCAAGTGATTGCAGACATTTTTAGATAATATAATGAACTCTCTACACCTTGTGTACTGTTTAATTGTTCTAAAAACTGTTTTTCTGCAGGTTCACTATTTTCCAAATGCAATGATATATCCCTTTGATTAGCATAAATATCACTACCATAAACACGCTCTGCACCTCTTTGACATGCAATTATATTTAGAAAGCTCATCAACAATAAAAAAGAAAGTGTTAAAGATATTGTTGCGGTACGATAAGATTTTTTACGGGAACGAAGCGCATTTACTGCAAGCTCTCCTTCTATACCAAATAAGTTTGTTAGTGAATATTTATGTGACTTTTTGATTTTAATACTATCACCTTGTCTAATTGCTTCTATAGGTGATATTTTTGATACTTTACGTGCTGGGATAAGTGCAGAAATCCATAC
Organism: Clostridioides sp. ZZV15-6597; assembly: GCF_020657815.1. Taxonomy (NCBI): domain Bacteria; kingdom Bacillati; phylum Bacillota; class Clostridia; order Peptostreptococcales; family Peptostreptococcaceae; genus Clostridioides; species Clostridioides sp. ZZV15-6597. Next base: position 10,060 of record NZ_JAGWCT010000003.1, read on the forward strand.
TGTTATTATTGTAAGTAAAACAGCTGGCAAGAAAGCAATAACACCATAAGTAAAGATTACCTGTTGATTATTATTAACAGTATCGACTGAATTAATATAACTTACAAGACCCTTACACAATGCCCATCCTAAAAATAAGCCTATAGGCAAAGGAATAATTGTCAATAAAAACCCTTCAAAAACCACAGACTTTTTAATCTGCTTTGGTGATGCTCCAATACTAGCTAGTATACCCAATTGAGTAAGTCTAGCATTTGCTGATAGTGCAAAAGCATTGTAAATCACCATTACAAATACGCCTACTGTAAAGATTGCTATTGTTAGATACATAATAGGTGTTGAAAATTTTTCTATACTGTTCATAGATGCTTTTTGCTCTGGAGAAAAAACTAACATTTTTAAAAGATAATTACTATTATACTTAAGATTGTATTTTCCATATTCATTCATTTTCCATCCTAATGATTTAGCAAGCTTTGGAAGCTCTTTATATGTATCTCTAATATTTTTAAATCGTAAATATACAGTAATATTATCACTAGGCTTTATACTTGCTCTATCAAGATAACCAAGAGCTGTATATGCAGGTACAACTGATGAAGTAGTAACATCTATTTTCCCTACTATTGTCAACGTAGTCTCTGAAATCTCCTTAAAACTTTCACCTTTCGATTTTGGAGCTACGGGTTCAAGAAGATTTCCATTTAAAACCCTATCTCCTATTGGTATAGTAATCTTATCACCAATTTTTACATTTGGATTACTCTCAAAATATTGTTTTGATAGTGCAATTTCATTAGCATTATTTGGTCGACGACCCTCTAGTATAGTGTCTTTCTCTGGCATAGAATTCCAATATTCTGAGGTAGCATTTCTATAAATTATGTAATCCCTTTTATCATCATCAATTTTACCTACATACCACTGTCCTTTAATCATCACATCATCAACTGAAGAGAAATTTTCAATTAATGATAAGTCACTTCCATGAGTTTCATCAAATAACTCTCCATGCCAATTACCTTCTTTCTCAATTGAAAGCCTTATAAAATCACTCCACATTGTATATAATAGTCCACACAAAGAAGACATCATAGTTGTAGTAAGTAATATAGCTAACATTATAGCCATACTACTGCGCTTATTACGACGTACAAAATCTAAGGTGTATTCTTGAAGAATATTCATTTCTTCACCACCTTTTCAGAAACTATCATACCATCTTCCATAGTTATAATACGATTTGCTTCTAATGCTATTTTTTCATCATGAGTAATAAGAAGTATTGTTTGATTAAATCGTTTATTTGATAAGTTTAGTAAATCTACAATTTCTTCAGAATTTTTTCTATCAAGATTACCTGTTGGTTCATCTGCTAATAAAATAGCTGGTCTATATATTAAACTTCTAGCTATAGCTACTCTTTGCTGTTGTCCACCTGAAAGTTGACCTGGAAGATGTTTAAGCCTATCAGTTAATCCAAGTGTAGATACAATTTCAGAAAACCTATCTTCATCCACTTTCCTTTTATCAAGTAACATTGGTAATAATATATTTTTTCTAACATCAAGAGTAGGTATAAGATTATAAAATTGATATATAAGCCCTACTTTTCTACGTCGAAAAATTGCCAATGCTTCCTCTTTTAAGCTTGCTATTTCAGTGTCTTCAATATAAATTTTTCCAGATGTAGGTCTATCTACTCCTCCAAGCATATGAAGTAATGTAGATTTCCCAGAACCAGAGGCTCCTACTATAGATACAAAATCACCTTTTTGAACTGATAAATTCAAATTATTAAGAGCTGTCACCATGGTTTGATTTGAGCCATATGTCTTTGTTAAATTTTCACATTTTAGTATTTCCATATACAATCATCTCCTTTATAGTTAAAGTTTAGCAATCCAAAATGACATTATAGTGACACACCAAACTAAATGTTTACACTCTCTTAAAATCCTCTTTTCAATTAAATATAATACTTTACATAAACACCTTATAATTTTTAACCAATATAAGATTATTTTTTATTAAATTTTGTTCATATCTTTTTACATCTACTTAAGATAATATAAATAAAATAAAAACTATGCAATATATTTATCAATTCATTGCATAGTTCCTTAAATTTAACTATATTTTAGTATAAAGTTATGTCTATTATATAGTACTGTAATATTTCTTAATTATATCAATTGCAATCTCTTTTACTTTTGGTCCTCCAATTTCTTTATTAGAATCATCTGATTTAATAGCAAAGTAATATGTATCATCTTCATTTTCTACCATACCAACAAACCATGCATCAACACATTGCTTCTTTTCATCAAATCCTGTTCCAGTTTTACCATATACATTCATTTTCTTATCATTTATATCTATTTTCATAATGTCCTTCAAGAGATTAATATTCTCTTTTTTAAAGCTTGTATCACCCTCAAAAATTTTAGCTAATACTTGTGTTTGCTCTTTAGGAGATATTTTTAATGAAGATTCTAACCAGAACCCATTTAAATCTTTACTTCCATTTTTTAAATTTCCTTCCCACTCACTAATGTCACAATTTCCATATTTTAGATTATCTAGTGTGTTTTGAACAAATTTAGCATCAACTTGATTCATCAGTTTTCTATGATACCAAACACAAGATGCTTTAAATGCTTTTTCTAGATTAAGATTTCTATTCCAATCTTCAATCTCATAAATTGTTCCATTATACCCCATAACTGATTCTTTTGAGTTTACTATTCCCTTTTCTAGACCAATTAATGTTGAAATTATTTTGAAAGTAGAACAAGGTGAAGCCCTTGTTTCAATTAATTCTTTGTTATATATGTTATATTCTTTATTTTTACTACTGTAAAAAATAGCTCCTCCACTAATATCTTTAAAACAATCACTATAATCAACTACATTAACTTTATCTTTTTTCTCCTGTGTACTATCTTTAGCCTCTAATTCATTTGATTTAAAATTTGTATTGTTACTCTTAATATTTTGTTCTTTATTATTTTGATTACTTCCCATTAAATATTTTGCTATAAACACAATGACTAATAGAATAATTATTAAAATAAAACTTGTTTTTCTTTTCATACCTTACTCCTTCCTAATATGTATATCTATAATCCTCCTCTAATATTATAAAAACCACTATTATAACTATCAATAACATTATTCTCTCCCTTCAAGTAGTAAGACTATGCCTGAATACGCACCTAAAACTTACTATTGTAGTATTTAAAATACTACAATAGTAAGTTTTAAAAGTCAAGTTATTTAAATCTTTTAAACTCGCTCATTTTTACTAAATTTTAAATAAGTTCTATGATAGGATTTTTGTTTTTTATATGCAACATCACTAATTAATACTGTTTACAATGTAAACAAATTTAAAAATAATATCTGTAATATAGCAGAATATATCAGGAAAATAGGTTTTAATCTTATTATAATATAACTACATAATATAATTACGCTACTCAAATATATAAAGAAAGGACTTAGTATTTATGTCAGATATCATAATAAAAGGACTTACACATAATAATTTAAAAAACATATCACTTAAACTTCCCAAAAACAAAATCATTGTCTTTACTGGAGTTTCTGGCTCTGGAAAATCAAGTATTGTATTTGACACAATTGCAGCAGAATCACAAAGACAAATGAATGAAACATATTCAGCATTTATTAGAGGTCGACTTCCAAAATACAAAAAACCTCATGTAGAACTGATTGATAATTTAACTGCTTCTGTAATCGTGGACCAGTCTCCTCTTGGTGGCAATGCACGTTCTACAGTAGGAACTATAAGCGATTTGTATTCTTCACTAAGATTATTATTTTCTAGAATTGGAAAACCATATATAGGAACAGCATCCTACTTTTCGTTTAATGACCCAAATGGTATGTGCAAAAACTGTTCTGGAATTGGTAGAGTTAAAGTGATTAATATTGAATCTATTCTAAATCCTGAAAATTCATGGAATGAAGGTTGTGTAAATGACTCTCTATTTAAACCTAATTCATGGTATTGGAAACAATATGCTGAATCTGGACTATTTGATTTAGATAAACCTCTAAAGTATTATTCTATGGAGGAATATAATTTATTGCTATATGGCTCAAGAGATGGAAAAAGCAAGCCTGAAAATTCAAAAGTTGAAGGTATTTTTAATAAGTACAATCAAACATATCTAAATCGAGATATTAGCAATATGAGCAAACACACCAAAGAAAAGTCGGAAAGACTTATAACTGATGAGGAATGTCCTCAATGTCATGGAAAAAGATTAAATAAAGATGCACTTAACTGCACTATTTTAGGGTATTCTATAGCAGATATGGGTAATATGGAATTTACTGAACTTTATAATTTACTCTCTCAAATAAATGATAAAAAAGTTGAAACAGTTGTCAACGCTCTTACTGATGGTTTAAAAAGAATGATTGATATTGGACTTCCTTATTTACATCTAAATAGGGAATCAACTTCTCTATCTGGAGGAGAAGCCCAGAGATTAAAACTTGTACGCTATATGGGAAGTAGTCTCACAGGTCTAACTTATATTTTTGATGAACCCAGCACTGGAATGCACCCAAGAGATGTATATCGTATGAATCAATTATTAAAAAAACTTAGAGACAGAGGAAATACAGTTTTGGTAGTAGAGCATGATAAAGATGTCATATCTATAGCCGATGAGATTATAGATATTGGCCCAAATGCTGGTAAACATGGGGGAAATATTATATTTCAAGGTACCTATAATGAATTACTTCTAGCAAATACACTTACTTCAAAAGCCATGAATTTATCATTATCTCTAAAATCTAATACTCGTAAAGCAAAAAGCTTTCTTCCCATTAGAGGAGCTTGTTTGCATAATCTAAAAAATGTTGATATAGATATACCAGTTGGAATCATGACAGTTGTTACTGGAGTTGCTGGTTCTGGTAAAAGTACTTTGATTTCTCGTATTTTTGCAAAAAAATATGAAAAAGATGTTATTAAAATTGACCAAAACCCTATCACAACTACAAATCGCTCTATGCCAGCTACATTTCTTGGTTTTTTTGATGAGATAAGAAAACTTTTTGCTAAGGAAAATAATGTTGGCGAAAGTTTATTCAGCTTTAATTCTAAAGGGGCTTGTCCTATTTGTAATGGAAAAGGAGTACTTGTTACAGAACTGGTATTTATGGACCCTGTTATTAACACATGTGAAGCTTGTAGAGGTACTAGATATAATGAAGAAGTCCTGTCTAAATTATACAAGGGTAAAAATATAGTTGAAGTTCTTTCTATGACAGTGGATGAATCTCTTGAATTCTTTACAGAAAAGAAACTTTGCAAAATACTACAAACTATGAAAGATGTGGGATTATCTTATATGACTTTAGGGCAGCCACTTAGTACACTGTCTGGTGGAGAATGTCAAAGAATTAAACTAGCAAAAAATCTTAATAAAAAAGGTACTATATATATTCTAGATGAACCAACTACTGGTCTTCATATGTCCGACATTGACAAGCTTATGTTGATTTTTGAAAGAATAGTAGACGAAGGTAATACAGTTATTATCATTGAACATAATTTAGATGTTTTAAAACAAGCAGATTGGGTGATTGATATTGGACCTGATGGTGGTAAAAATGGTGGGCAGGTGGTGTTTGAAGGTACTCCATTAGAAATGCTTGAAAAAGGTAATACTATAACATCAGACTTTCTTAGAAAATCAATAAAAAAATAAGAACAATGGTGTAAATAAAACTACAGAAGAAATGCTTTTTCATTTAAAAAAATATCTATTAAAGTACGAAATAAGAATATGCATAATTATATATTTTATTTATGGCTTGTACAGTTCTAATTACCTCAAATAGTACTGCTGATATTTTGTTAATTCTATAGAAGATACTTTAATCTATAGAATTAACAAAATGATTAACAAAATAATTGGTAAAATAAAAAAATTTCAACAAATACAATTATATACACAAACGTTAAACTTGTATAATTGAATAATTTATAGAGTAATCTTAGGTAAGCTTATATAAACTATATATATCTCAATTAAGTTCTATCAACTGCGTTAAATTTCCAGTGTATGTAAGCTTAAGTCTATGCATAGCCCGTGTACAAGCAATATATAATAAACTACGGTCGTAATCATTGTAATATGTTTTATTATTTACTGAAGGAATAACAACTTCATCAAACTCCAACCCTTTTGACATTTTAATAGAAGTAATTGATACGCCTTTTACAAAACTAGAGCTTTCAGGAGATATTAAATTAACATCATATTCTTGCTTAATAACATCATAGATTGCTTTAGCCTCACTGTTGGTTTTTAGTATAATACCAAGGGTAGCATTGTTGCTTTCCTCAAACTGCTCAATCTCCATTTTTATCTTATCTATCTCATCTTGTTCATTGATGCATTTAATTAAAACTGGCTCCTCACCATGTCTTTCTATAGCTTCCAGTGAAGTTATATTTTGAATTTTCTTGGCAAAATTAATAATCTCAAAAGTAGAACGATAACTCTTATTTAACATTACTAACTCTCCACCATCATAAATCTGCACCATATCATCTAACGTATGTAGATGATTGGGGTTGATTAGTTGTCCAAAATCTCCAAGGATAGTCTTTTTACATTTGAAAAGCAAGTTTATTACAGCATATTGAATAGGAGTATAATCTTGCATTTCATCAATAACAATGTGTCTTATCACTTTGTCTTCTTGTAATCCTTCATAGGCAGCATGAAGATATATAAATGGATACACATCTGCCCACTCCAGAGTCTTCTTTGATGGCATTACAAACATATCTTGAATATTCATCTGTTTGAAGAAGTCCTTATACAGTGCCAGAGTATTTTTTATTGTTAGCATTCCATTTAGACTTTTCAGTATATTTTTTACTTTTGGTAAGTCTTCTTCCATAATATTATCTGATTCAAATCTATAACGAATATCTTCTGCTACCATCTCTAGCCTTTGCTTAACTGGATATTTGTTATATGCATCAAATCTTCTTCGTATCCAATCACTTTTAGCTGTAAAACTTCCAAAAGTATAATCTTTAGGAATAAAAAGTCTATTTGGCATTTGCTTTATATATTTGTCCATAAGCTTTAAAAAATCAAGTGTAGACTTGAAACGTACTCTTTCATCCCATTGTACATCATTTATTTCCAGAGAATCTTTTTCTCCTTCAAAATCAATAATTCGTTCTAATTGAACTTCGGCTATATCTTCAAAACTTAATTCACATAGGGGTTCTTCTCCTAGCTCAGGAAGTACATTAGAAATATAGTCACCAAAGACTTTATTAGGTGATAGAATAATTACATTATTTGCTGATATCTTATCTTTAAATCGATAAAGAAGAAAAGCAATTCGATGTAATGCTATAGATGTTTTTCCAGAACCAGCTACTCCTTGAATAATGAGAGTGTCAGCCTTGTCATTTCTAATAATTTGATTTTGCTCTTTTTGTATTGTTGAAATGATGGATTTCATCTTTTCATCTGAAGTATTACTAAGTTCCTGTTGAAGAATATCATCTTGTATATTCATAGAACTTTCAAGTACATATTCCAGTGTTCCATTTTTAATTTTAAACTGTCGTTTACGTGTTATTTCTCCATCTATCCATCCTAGTGGTGCATTATACCCTGCTGGCCCTATCTCACAATCATAAAACATACTGGCCATTGGAGAACGCCAATCGAGTATTAGAAGTTCATTTTCATAATCAAATGCAAATCGACCAATATAATACTTTGAATCATCATCTTCATCTTTTAGTTTAAAATCTATCCTAGCAAAATATGGCGAATCTTTCATTTTAGCAATCTTGTCTCGAACTTTTACCATAAAAGCCCCATAACTATCTATTTGCTTTAGTGCCAGTTCATTCTGAAACATTTCATGTGGGTCTATCTCTCCACGATTCTTTACCATATATAATTTAGCATCCATGTAATCTCTATCAAGTTTATCAACTGAATTTTCTGCTTTCTCCAAAGAATTATCCAACTTGTTATTTATATCTATAAGATATGAAATCTCATCTGGAAAAGATGTTTTTAACTCTATCTTTTGTTCAGATATATTATGTTTAGAAACAGATGTGATAGAATTACAACTTTCTAATTGCTGATTTTTAGACATTTGAACCCTCCTTGTCAACTGAGTATTATCTTAAATCATTATACTGAATTGAACTTTAAATTTTTTAATCATTCTTGCTCTTTGGTTCAAATTTAGTTAACTCATTAGTACTATTCATTGTCTTTATCATTCTCAGAAGACAGAACAAATTTTTGAGTAGGATACCCAAATTCAGTCAGTAATTCAGCTTCTGCAAAACCTAACTTCTTTATCATATTCCGATGTCCTGTATCAGCTTTATCTCCTTCTCTAAAAGTTGTGATTGAGATAGATGTATCTATCAAAAAATTCTCAATAACCTTTTTCAGAAACACCTGTGCAATATCTGAATTACGATATTGAGGGTGTATTCCAAAAAAGTCAATGCTTCCAGTTTCTTTATTAAATATCATATTTGCAATAGCAATGTTATTAAATTTTAATATCAAGGCTCTTTCTTCCAAAATATATTGTTTTAATTGAGAAATATACTCTTCCTCCTGTAAATTTGGAAAACCATCTATAACCAATCTGACTAAATTCATCCATAATGGTATATCAGATATCTTAGCAAGTGTAATATCTTTTTCTAATTCCGATATATTTTTTGAAAATAAATTATCTTTTTTCAAAACAAATCTTAGCTGCAAAGGATAAAATTCTTGTTCTTTTCGATATTTATTTGGAGATTTTTTATACATATCTTTAAATACAGAAGTAAATGCTTGTTGACTTTCATAGCCAGCTATCAATGCAATTTCAATAATCGATTTTTTAGAAAATACTAATAGTTTTGCTGCCTCTGTGAGTTTTCTTCGTTTTATATAATCATGCATTGTCAAACCAACAGAAGTTGTGAAAGTTCTATGTAGATGATATTTTGAATAATGAACAGCATTAGCAACTATATCTAAGTCCAGCTTTTCTGATAAATGTTCCTCTATATAATCAATAGCAGTTATAACATTATTTACTTTATAAAACATTGCAGCTCTCCTCCTTTTATCCATGAGACATTATATCAGTTACTTCTTAGTCATATTTAATAAATCTTGCTCTTTTTTATAATGTAAAAATTATTGTTTATACATCTATCTCATCCTATAACCTATTTTCAAATTTTCTTACATATTCCTAACTTAATAATATCCACTTCTTCATATAATATAATCATAAAAAAGTAAAGTAGAGTATTTCATTTGAGATTCTTAATATTCTCTTGAAATACTCTTCTTTATATAAATACTTCTTTATTTTTAAATATACACTTAATTTATTTAGCTTAAAATAAAATTTCAAATTTACTATCTTTTCTTCTATTATTTAATTAAAGACTCCAATCCTTTAATTTGCAATAGTTTTTTGTTTAATAAAGCTAAAAATTTGGCTATTGTTTCCTGTTTATTAGATTCTTTAACTAAGTAATAAATAAACCTATCTGGTGGCGCATCCTTTATATAATGTATCTCGATATTGGATATTTCCTTAAGATGATATGCTACTGACACTGGCACAATTGCCCATACATTTTCTTGTCTCATAAAATATTCTAAAAGAGACATCTGGTCTAAAAATACTTTAGGTTGAAGAGTTGAGCGAAACCAAAAGTTATTCCACAAATCATATTCAGGATTCCATGGAAGTCTTATTTCATCCGCAACATCTAAAACAGATGGGTGCAATTCCCCATTGTATTTTGAGCCATAACTTGTTACCAGCAACATGGCTTCTTTAAATATTGGTATTGTTTCTATGTTATTAAAAAACATATCATCTGAAATAAGGGCTATATCAACTTCACCCTTGGAAACATAATCGTATGCTTCATAAGAATGATAGTTGTAAAAGTTTACATTATACTCTGGATATGTATTCATAAAACAGGAAAATACATCTGGAAGGATGTATGAACTAACACTTCCTATAGAGGATATATTTAGAATTTTACTTCTATCAATCTTAGTTATATACTTAGCTTCTTGTAAGAGAGTTTTATATTTTTCTGCTATTGGAACAAATGCCTTCCCTTCTTCTGTCAACTCTGATATTCGGATTCCTTTTTTTCGATTAATTAATTTGTATCCCAATTCAGCTTCTAATGCATGTATGCGTCTACTTAAGGCTGGCTGAGTAACATATAAACTTTCAGCAGCAGCAGAAATGCTTCCTAGCTTTATAATAGTCAAAAAAGCTTGTATCTCAAGTTCTGTCATAATCTTACCCCAATTCATAATATAAATATTTATTTATATTATATGGATAAAAACAGCATTTTACAATTATTTAATATGACTGTAAACTAATTGTATCTTAAGATTTAACGAGGTGTCATTATGAAATATACAACTAACTTAACAGAGGGAAACATAAGGAATGAATTGCTTATACTCATGTTCCCATTACTCTTAGGAAATATACTCCAACAACTTTATAATACTATTGATGCTATTATAGTTGGTAGGTTTGTAAGTCAAACTGCTTTTGCTGCTGTAGGTGTAGCTGGAACTATTATGAACCTTTTTATATTTGTACTAAGTGGAAGTTGTACAGGTATATCAATTATATTTGCACATTTTTATGGAGCTGGTGATTTATCTTCATTTAGAAAAGAATCTTTTCTAGCAACTGTTTTTGGCATTATATTAACTTTAGGATTAAGTATATGTGCAATATTTATACTTTCTCCATTACTAAATCTAATTCATACACCACAAGAAGTTTCAAGTATTGCGATATCATACCTAAATATTATTTTTTGTGGACTTATCGCAACATATTTTTATAATTTATTATCGGCAGCCTTGAGAGCTGTTGGAAATACTAAAGCTGCTCTAATTATCTTAATGTTTTCAATGATAATAAATACTGTTTTGGATATAGTTTTTGTTGCAGTATGTGATTTTGGAATCCAAGGAGCAGCTTCTGCAACTGTACTTTCACAGACTCTTGCATCAATTCTTTGTTTTATTTATATAAGAAAAAACATTTCATTTCTTTTGTTTGGAAGGGAAGATATGAAGTTTGAATGGAAATTACTAAAATTAACTATATCCTATAGTCTAATTTCAGCTCTTCATCAATCCAGTTTATATATTGGAAAATTACTAGTACAGGGAGCTGTAAATCTAATGGGGACAGACATGATTACAGCATATACTGCTACTACAAGAATTGAAGGATTTGCTAATTCTTTTGGTGATAGTGGTACTGAGGCTATCTCTATATTTGTCGCACAAAATACTGGAAATGAAAATAGAAAAAGAGCAAAACAAGGATTTTATACAGGATTGATTATCCTAGTGTGTCTAGGAATTGGATTATCTTTGATAATGTATTTCTTTGCAAGGACTACTATTGAATTTATGACGAATAATTCCAATAGTAGAATTATGATAAATGGCATAGAGTACATGAAAACTATAGCTATTTTCTATGTTTTATGTTTTATAGGGAGTGCATTTGTTGGATGGTATAGAGGAAGTGGAAAAGTAAATATTCCTGTGATTGGAACCATCTTACATATATCAATTCGTGTTATTATTTCTTATTTGTTTATTCAACAATTTGGTTTAAAGACAATTGCATTTGCTACTGGCATAGGATGGCTTTCTGTTGTAACATTTCAGTATATTATTTTTTATAGGTCAAAAAAAATAGAAAGGTGAACTCTATCCAAAGTTCACCTTTTATGTAAATAACTTTTTTTATTTTGATAGATATTAATCTAATTTATAATATATCAGAGTTAAGATTAACAAATTAAACTTTTGAGTATATAATATATTACCCTAAGCTATTTATTAGTAACTCTATTTTAAGTTAATATTGTGTTTGAGTTAATCCCATGTTTTGAGCTAATTTTATTTTGTATGCTGAACATACTCTATAATTGTGCCATCTGGATGTTTTACTGTCATATTATATCCTGTAGGAACTATTTTCTTATCTCTTATCACTACTGCTCCACTTTGTAGCAGATAACTTCTCCATTCATCCACAGAATCAACCATAAAAGTAGCTTTAGTTTCTATAAATGGTTTAAGAGCAGTATCAGAACCAGATAACAGTAAAATGTTTCCTACTTGAGCCAACTCTAACCCCACTTCTTTATAAGAAAAACGTAAAGAACATTTATCTTTTAAAAGATTTTAATAAAAAGGAATTGCATTTTCTATATCTTTAATATAAAAACGTGTTAATACATCATATATCTTCATATTATTTACTCCTTTATTTATCTGTCTTGTTTCTTCTCGATTATATCATTTTGCAAATATTATGACAATGTCTCAATCATTAAACCACAACTATAATAATTACCCTAATAAGTCCTTATTATCGTATAACAGGTAGTAACTTTCAATAAAAACGTCTATCAGTCACTTATTAAATAACAATTTAATGTGTCATATCATAAACAATCCATATAAAAAACAAGTTAACTACCATTCATAGTAAAATGTTAGTTAACTTGTTTTTTATTACAGTTAAACCTATGTGTCCGCAGAATTTTTATTCAGTTTTGTTGTTTATATAATAGGTAACATCATTTTAGTGAGATACTCGCTTTCAGGACGATTTAAATCATTCAAATACTGATAATAGATATCTCCATGAAGTTCATATCCCCTATCCTTCGCCCACAAAAATAATTCTTCAAGTGTAGGGTCTTGCAGTTCATATGGTCCTAAATCAATTGCAGTTATTATTTTCTGTGTTGGAACAATCTTTTGCAAAATTTCATTTTCTGTATCCATATGATTAAATACAGAATGATTAGTTACAGGAAAACCTACTTCAACATCTAATTTTTCCAAGTCCATGTTATGAAAACATACAATTGGTGCTCCTGCAGACAATATTCCCTTTTCTTCTAGATAGTTGGAAATTTTTCGAAAACTTTGCTGTGAAAACTCTGAAAATTCCACCATAAAGTCAATAGTTTTTCGTATTGCTAAAATGCAATACTCAGGCTGTTCAGCCATCGTTATATTAGATATTCTAGCCATTTTATATCCTCCATTATTTTATTTTTTTCTTAGCCTCTGTTTTGTAATCTTTATTATTAGTTGCATTTTTTATATTAATAGTATAGCAAAACCAATATTATGATGCTTGTCACACAATGCTCTTATTTTAAGTAGATATATACAAAATAATGGATAATTCAAATAAAAAATAGTTCTACTTGTTAAATAGCTAGTATTTATCATTTAAAGTCATAAAGAAAAGTAAAATTGACTTTGTAGTTCTTCTAATATATTAATAACATTAAGATTAAACATATTTGTTAAATTGCTTCTTTTATAGGTACCTTCTGCATAAAATTAAGAGATAGTTTGACAACTATCGCTTAAAATAATTCCATTATTTAAATTTAATTAATTCTTATTTTTATTATCAAATTACTAATATTCTAAAACATTTTAACAGTTTTCATCTAATTCGCCTAGAATCTTATGAATATGAATCATTAAATATAATTCCTCCTGCCTAGGCAATTTTCTAGAGTATTCCTTGTATATATAAGCTCCTATTTTTTTTACACATTCATATTCTTCTTTACAATTTTTGCGTACTTGATTATATATAAAATCTATCTTTTCTTTTGATGGTTCATTAGCCAGAAATCTTTGAGAAAAAGCCTTTAGATGCATTACAAATCTCATATAATAAAAGGATTCTTTATTATATACAATAGAAAAGTGATAATGAACTATTTGTAAAATGGCATTTACAATTTTAGCACTTCTCTTATTTCTATCACTATAAGGATTGTCTTGTTGTGCATTTATAAAATGGCCTGCTATATTACCAATTTCCTCTTCTGGTAGTTCTAAACCAAGAACCTCCTTAAAAACAGTAATCGCGTATTTTCCTATATCATATTCTTTTGGATTAAATTCTTTAATTTCAAACAAATAGTAATTCTCAATCATTATACCTTCTTTAAATCGTCTCACTGCAAAGGCGATGTGGTCAGTTAAAGCCAAGTATATATGGTTCATAAGTTTTAAGTTATACTTTTCTATTCCATATGAGATTATCATTTGAGCTATACCAAAGTAGTCTGCATCTATTTCTGATGCAAGTTGTATAATACTCTTTTTTACATTTTCATCATAAAGAACGAAAGTTTTTTCTATATCTTCTTTATTTAACTCAGACCCAATCTTATAATTATGACCAATTCCTTTTCCCATCAATATTATTTCTTCGTCATTATCATCCTTTGCAAGTAGCAACGAATTATTTAATACCTTTGTAATGTACATACTAAAAACCTCAATATATTATATTTATTTTGTTATTCCATTACTCTCTATGACTTCTTTATACCAATAAAAACTATCTTTCTTTATTCTTTTTAAATCTAAAGTTTCGTGGTCTGTCCTGTTTATATAAACAAGCCCATAACGTTTATTGAAACCTTGTGAAGAACTTAAAAGGTCTGTAAATGACCATAGACAATATCCCATCATCTCTACACCATCTTCAATAGCTAATTTGCATGCATTTATGTGACTGTTTAAATAATCTATACGATAGTCATCATGAATTTTACCATCTTCAAGGACATCTTTAGCTCCAAGCCCATTCTCCGTTATTATAACAGGTAAGTGATACCTTTGCCAATATTCATTCAATGCAACTCTAAGACCTGATGAATCTATTGATGCACCATACTCTGAAGCCTTTAGATTAGGATTCATCGACATTTTAAATAATCCATACATACTGAAGTCAACTGTTCCTTCTCTTAACCCAAATGGATGTTGTGAATCCTCAGGTAAAGCCTCTGCACAGTTTGTTCTATAATAATTTACAGCTATAAAATCCATTTTAGCTTTTTTAAGTACTTCTTTATCTTCATCTTCCATATGAGGAACTATATTTCTTTTCTCAAGATAATTCATATAATACCCAGGATATTCTCCATAATAATGCATATCAAGCATGTAGTACACTTTAAAGTTATCGTTCATTCTTGCAGCGTATACATCTTCTGGTTTAGATGTAAGAGGATATGTTACAGACGATGATACTGCTGCTCCAATCTTGCTTCCTTCTATCATTTCATGGCATGCATTAACAGCCAATGCATGGGCTAAACAAAGATTATAATCCATTTGAGCACGCATTTTATCTATCTTCCATGGGTCTGTTTCATTGTATATATTAATTCTCTCTTCTACTCTAACTATTAAATTCTGTTCATTATGAGGTTGCCAATATTTCACTCTATCTCCAAAGTGCTCAAAGCATACTTTGGCAAATCTTTCAAAAGCATAAACAGTCTCTCTACTTTCCCAACCATTATACTTCTCCACTAGTGTAAATGGCAGGTCAAAGTGATATAAAGTTACAAATGGTTCAATGTCACACTCTATCAATTTATCTATTACTTTATTATAAAAATCTAGCCCTTTTTGGTTTATTTCTCCTTCACCATCTGGAATTATTCTTGCCCATGAAATTGAGAAACGATAAGTTTTCATTCCTAATTCTTTCATCAATTCAATATCTTCTTCATAATTATGATAAAAATCTGATGCTACTTTAGTGTCTGCTTGCAAGTGAGACTTTTTAAAAGAATTGTAATCAGCCACTGTTTTTCCTTTATTGTCTTTATCCCAAGCTCCTTCCACTTGAAATGCTGAAGATGATGCTCCCCATAAAAAATTTTTTGGAAATCCTGTGTTCATAAATGTCACTCCCTTTATATTAATTTTTTAATCGTTTTATTTATTAATTTATTACGCTGAGTTAATCTTTATAGTTCTAATCAACTTAATTATTAACTAATGAAATTATTTTATCATTTGTAGATACATGACTAGATTTATAAGAAATCACTTGCGCAAAATCAAACGTATTATTTACTATAACTGGTGTAGTTACATCATATCCAGCTTTTTTTATTTCATCTATATCAAAGGTTATAAGTTTAGCACCTTTTTTAACTAAATCGCCCTGATTAACATGTTTTACAAAGTGTTTTCCATTTAACTCTACTGTATTAATTCCAACATGTATTAACATTTCTGCTCCATTATCTAGCTTTAATCCTATTGCATGTAGTGTTGGAAATAAAGAAGCTACTTCACAATCAGTAGGAGCTATTATTACTCCTTTTGTAGGTAATACAGCTATACCTTCTCCCATAGCTTTTGATGCAAATACATCATCTTTCACTTCTGATAATTCTATACAATCTCCTTCCACAGGTGAAGTTATATCAATAACTCCCTCTTTTGTTTCTACTTTTATAGTAGAGCTATTTCCTTTAGAAGATTCTTCTAAGTCTTCAAACCCAACCAAATAAGTTAAAATTGCTGAACCAAAAAATGCTATAGCACAACCTCCTAGATAACTTAAAAAACCTAACACTCCTGCTTCAGCATATACAGGTATAGTTAAAACACCTTGGTTTGCAAATGCGTTACCATAAGAGCCACCCATTCCCATTATGCCACCTCCGATTGCACCACATATTACAGCACATACCATTGGTTTTTTTAACCTAAGATTAGCACCATATATTGCAGGCTCAGTTATACCAAATAGTGCCGTTATAGTTGCAGACATAGAGATTGTCTTTAATCCTTGATTTTTAGTTTTAAAGAACACCCCTAGAGCAGCTCCTGCTTGCGAGAAGTTTGCAGCTCCTGCAAAAGCCAATAAATTCTGTCTTCCTGTTTGAGCAACATCACTTATACCTATTGGTAGTAGTGCTCTATGTGCACCAAATATAACCAATACACACCATAATCCACCTATGAATGCTCCACACAATGCAGGACTTAGTTCATAAATATACTTGTAAACAAAGTTTATAACATTTCCTACATATATCCCAATTGGTCCAAATAAGAATAATGTTGCAGGTAACATTATAACTAATGATAAAGTTGGAACCATTATTATTTTAATTACTTCAGGTATATACTTTTCCAGCATTTTCTCAACATATGAAAGAGCCCATATAGCAATAATTATTGGAATAACAGATGATGTATATGTGGCCTTTGTTACTGCCAAGCCTAAAAATCTAACTGTTTCTTCTCCTGCCATCAAAGCTGTAAAAGTTGGATAACAAAGTGTTGCCCCTAATACCATAGATATTATTTTATTTGCATTAAACACTTTAGCCGCAGTATACCCTAGTATGATAGGCATAAAATAGAATATAGAATCAGCCATAGCATTTAGAATAATATAACTTTGAGTCTCTTTTATATCTACACCATTTTTATTCATATAATACATAGCAAGAACTGATAAAATACCTTTAATCATACCAACCCCTGCTATAGCAGGTATTGTAGGTGTAAATATTCCAGCTACAGCAGATAATATAGAGTTCATTATACCTTGTTTTTCTTCATTTCCACTTTTCTTATCTATTTCACTTGATTGAGGTACCATTTTTACAACCTCATCATACACCTTTTTTACTTTATTACCAATTACAACTTGTATCTGACCCATACTCTCTACAACAGTTATTACTCCCTCAGTTTTAGATAACTTATCCTTATTGACCTTAGAAGTACTTTTTACTTTGAATCTAAGTCTTGTCATACAGTGAGTAACTTCATTTATATTCTCTTTTCCACCTACATTTTGTAGGATTTCTTGAGCTACATTTTTATAATCCATATGTTAATCCTCCATCTTCAATTATAGGCTTTTTGTTTTTATGGCCAATTAAACAAAAAAATCGAACCAAATAAATAGATTATACCCATAGTACTATATAGGTAACCTATAAAAATTGATTCGATCTTGCCTGCATCACCAGTAACACGTCTACTGTAATATTCAAATTTGTTAATTTTATAGTAACATAAGCGTTTTCTTAATTCAACTATAAAATATAATTTTTCAACAAATAATTATTATTTTTATATTGAAATTTATTTTTTAAATCTTAAAATACTTGATTTAATAACAAAAATGGTATATTATTTCCATTATAAATATACCATCTGGAGGATAATATGAAAAAAATATTTAATCAAAAACTACTTTTACTGTCTATTGTTGTATTTTTCTGGTTTTCACAATATGTATACATACCTTTTCAAAATCCATATTTAAGTATATGTAATGTATCTACAAACATGATTGGTATAATAATAGGCTCATATGGAATCTCACAATGTTTACTAAGACTTCCTGTTGGAGTTTTTGCAGATTCCGTAAATAAGCATAAACTATTTATACTATCAGGAATTTTATTCGCTGGTTTAGCATCTCTTATAAGAGTTCTTTCTCCCAAAGGAGAAGGCTTTCTTATCGCTAATATCTTGTCTGGAATAGCCTCATCAACTTGGATTTCTTACATGGTTCACTACACTGATTTTTTTTCCATAGAACATCAACAAAAAGCTACAAGTACGATAATCTTGGTAAACAACCTAGGAATGTTAATTGGATTTGTCATGAGTACCTTATTTTATGAAAAATTAGGAATGGTAAATTTGTGTATTATGAGCGTAATATCTTCAATCATTGGTACTCTTCTAGCCTTAAATGTAAAAAATCATCACTCAATAAAAACAACCGAAAAAATACCATTTAAGAATTATTTATCTATATGCAAAGATAAAAGACTTGTATTTTTTTCTTTTATGGCATTGATTCAACAAGGCATCCAAATGTCTACCACAATGTCATTTACTACTCAAATTCTTAAAGAACTAGGCTCTAGCTCCACCATTATAGGCCTATCTTCTATATTTTACATGGTATGTGCTGTTGTATCTTCTGGATTTGCTTCTACTAAATTTTGTACAAAACATGGACCAAAATTTTGGATTCCCTCAGTGTTTTTTTTGATTTCAGTTTATTGCTTTCTAGTTCCAACAGTAAAAAGTATTAATATAATATTTATGCTACAATCGTTACCAGGAATATCTACGGGCATACTTCTTTCTTACCTTACTAGCGAATCTATGAAAAATGTACCAAAGTATCAAAAATCTACTGCAATGGGGTTTTTTCAAGCAGTTTATGCTATAGGAATGTCTATATTTCCAATGCTAGTGGGTAAAATATCAGATTATATTTCAATACAATATGGTTATTTTATTTTAGCTTTTATTGCTGTAATTGCTTCCATATTGTCTTATACATACTATAAAAAATTAAATTTAACTCTTAACTATGATATAATACAATCATAAAAAAATTATATGTTTAGGAGTTTTTATGATAAATTTAAATGCCACTGAACAAATTATTGATTATATTAAAGAAAATATTCTAAATGGAACTTTTAAAGTTAATAGTAAATTGCCAAGCGAGAGAAAGATTGCTGAATTATTTAATATAAGTAGAATTCCTGTAAGGAATGCTATAGACAAACTTTGTAAAGAAGGAATACTTAGGTCTATTCCCTATTCAAGTCCCATAGTTGAAGGATTTAAAAAAGTTGACCTTTTTTCTGATAACGAAGTTTATAAAAATCATAATATACAAGAATTTTATGTTGAATCTTTAAGAGCAAGACAACTTATAGAAAGTGAAGCCACTAAGTTAGCCATTTTAAATGCTACCTCTGAAGAACTTCAAAGAATAAGATATGCTTACTTGAAATCTGTAGAAGAACTAGACAAAGTTTCTCAAGGCTTAATAGAAGAATGTTATGATGCTGACCTGCAATTTCACAAAGAAATAATTTTAGCTTCTCATAATCCAATTTTTATAAAGTATTATGAACTAATACCTAAAACGGTGTCTTCTAACCAATACTTTGGTTTTAAATATAGAAACTCACTGCAAGATATGATTAGTCATCATCATGAGATAATGATGGCTTTTGATAGTAACAATGCTAATTTAGGTTATACATCAATGTATAACCATTTAGAGGGAGTTATTCAGTTATTTCAGCGAGATTAAACTTCTATTTATAGGTCTGATAGTTAAACTCGTAAAATTATAGGTCTGATAGTTCATACTTAAGAGAACTAAATATTTTAATATGTACCACAAAGAGCTTGTTTTAACATACTACTAAACATAGTGTCCAAATAAGCTCTGTTTTACTATTCACAGATTATTTTATTAAGTATCATAATTAATATTAGATTAGATATACTAGTTACTTAAAAATAAAATTGATTGTAATATAAACAATTATAAAGCATTCTTTGGTAGATTTCTTTTTTCCTAGTTTAGTGTATTTTTAATAATTATAATATCATTTCTTTAATTATGCATATAAAAAACAGCAAATCATGAGAATTTACTGTTTTATATTTTGATATTCAGACTTACTTAATTTGATATTCAGATTTACTTAATCAGCCATAATTTAGCCTTGTAAAATTTGATTAACATCATCAATAGTTATATCCATTCTTCTAGCTATTTCACTAAGATTCATACCTTGTTCTTGGAATCTATTAACTACTGATTTCATGGACTCACCTATTTCAATTAAATGGTTATCCAAGTCATAAATTCGAACTACCTTTTGCCCCCATGGTGCTTCTTTTACACCATGAAGTAAAGTAACATCATTTCTTTTATTTAGTTTTGATATAAACTCTTCAAAATGTTTTGCTTCAAAAAATATTTCACAGTTATTCTCTTTGCTCTTCATATCTTCTTTTGAAATTCCTGTCAACCAATCAAAGTCTTCTTGTAATGCTAACCCACCCTCAAATGCAATGTTTTTTCCATAGTCAACAATAACTTTTAAATCAAATAATTCTTCATAGAATTTACGAGCAATTTTAATATCTTTTACTGCAAATAAACAACCTGCATATTTCATAAGTTACCTCCATTAAAATTAGTACATAGATTATAACATTGCACCAGAAAAAAATATTGTAAAAAACGGACATGCTTTTTGTATTTTTTAAGTCAACAAATGTGAGTGCTCTAAATAAATGTAAGTTCTCTAAATAATAGTAATATACAAAATAAATGCTACTTTATAAGCGAATGGATACAAAAGTTCCATCCTGAGTTTCTACATGAATAATCTCAAGCCCTTTATACTGTTTAAAAACAGACTGGCACTCACGAATGAGTTCCTGTAGAAACTTTTTGGTAATTACTTCCTGATATGGCTCTGGGAGTGATTTTTTAATCTCTGCAATAACCGATTCTGGCAACAAAAGGACTGCAGTATTTGCTAGAAACAATGGTATGGGTAACCACAAATTTGTTTCTTTTGAGCGGACAATAATGCGCATAAATCTATTCTCCTAGTATTATTTTATAAAAACTTTAACTGTAGTACCATCAGCCGAATCAACCTCTACGATATTTCCAAGTGTTTCATTATCCAGACATTCAAGAATAGAGGTAGTAAGAGCATCTAGGTCTATACCTTGCAAATCTTCATTCTTAATTGGCAACTTGCCTGTCATTTTCAATATTTGACGTATAATCTTTACAGGAAGTTGCACATTTACTTTATCACCCTCTGGAGTATCCACAATAATCTTCAACATCTTATTTTCATATGAAGTACTGCTTTGTTTGGTAAAAGCTTGACTATCAAAGTCTTCTGAATAATTCGTAAACTCCTCTTGAGGTGTAGTTTCTTCTAATGCATCAATCAAATCAATTGCCTCTTTGGCAGAGAGCTTTCCCTCCTCTACCATTGTTAAAATTCTCATTTTTTCATCCATATTATTTTCCTCATTTCTGCTCTTTTGCCATCCATTCCAACAGAAATAGCCTCGTATTTTGGTGACTACTTCTGGCTATTATCAGGGATAGAGATAGAGCTTCATTTATTTTCTTTCATTTGCTCTAATGCCTCTGCTGGAGAGATTTCTCCTTTTTCCAGTGCATCTAAAATCTCCTTTTTATGTGAATAAGAAGATGATGTTACATTAGGTTTACCATCTAGCTTTTGGATAATATCATCTAACCTAGAACGAACAGTTGGATAAGAAATCTTTAATTCTTTTTCCACTTCTTTTATATTGCCACGACATTTTAAAAATGTTTCTGCAAAGAATAAATCATCTACAGATAGATAGTCAAATGCACTGAGGCAGAAATCATTTTCAATCACTGTATCACAGTTTTCACATTGTAGCTTGACAACTTTAAGTTTTCTTCCACAGACAGGACAGCGGCTGATAACTTGATACATCATATCACCTTCTTTCCATCTAATATCTATAATATAAATCAAAAAATTAATAAAGTCAATATATATATTAAAATAATTAATATTAATATTAAAATAATTAATATACCACTAAAATATTAATCAATTTATACTTATAAATTGATTATCGAAATACTAGTTTCTGTATCCTTATTTCAAATTCCTTTTTGTTTATAAAAGAATATAATCAAAATACATAAATACCATCATATCCTAAAAATGGGTGACTTTATTACACCCTCCGCAATTCTTCTTTAGAAAATGGCGGCTTTGATTTTACTTCAAAACCGCCATTTTACTAACACCTATGTTTAAGAGCAAGCATTTCTATTACCAAACAACGGTTTTTAACCATTGAACAGTTGTTCACAAAGTGTTGATTTATATAACCTGATGTTTGTTATAAGCGCGTATAGCAAGAAAAAGAAATATAGGAATTTCAATTATTGCTGCCGCTACTATGACATACGGTACCCAAATGCTTGCCTGCCCAATATGCAGATAATTAAAGCTAATTAATTGGTACAATAAACTATTTTGCATACCTACTCCTGCTGATGGTAAGATAAAAGTAAGCCAATTGGCTCCAGCCGAATACGTAAATATTGGAAGTAAGCATGTTACAATAGCAATTAGGATAACAGAAAGTGAATCCTTGCATTTAGCTGATAAAAACAGTGTGAAACTGACAGTTGCCAGCAGAGAAATAAGTCCTCCTATTGCCAAGGTAATCTGAAGCTGCCCTAAATTGAGTGCAGGCAAGCTGATAACCGAAAATAGCATCTGCATGGATGTTTTCATACACTCGGTTCCAAATGCTAGATTTGAAATTATCAAATGAATTGAAATACATATGGCGAATGTTGCAGTAAAAATAGTAAGTGCAGCCATAATCTTTGCAATTGCCAATCGAGAATGTCCATGTTTTGTACAGCGCAAAATGCTATCTGAACCCGTTTGGTATTCATTAGAAAACGTAGGGGTCACAGCCGCAGTACAAAGAATGACTAGAATAAAAATAAATAGAATAATATAATCAAATGCGTCTCTTGAATATCCAGCGTAAAGCTTAAAAGGCGTATTTACTTCTACATATTTTTGTATAGCATGTTCCTGTGCGGTTGGATATTTCTTTTGCTCCATCTGCATGACATCTTTCAGATGTTGCGTCGTCTGCTCATAAAAGCCATCTAATTTATCAGGAGAAATATCCATTAAGCTTATTCCCTCACCAGTTTTTGAATTAGCATAGGCTTCTGGCAGTCTTCCCAATAGAGATTGAATAGGGAATACCTTTTTTATATAAACATCTGTAGGGAATTCACCACTATCAAGGCTGTCTTCTCCATACACCGAAACTGCACTTTGATAGCTATTCAAAGCCTCTTTAAGTTTTTCTGGATTAACTTCTCCATTATTTTCAGAGCGAAGTGATTTTTTATAAGCAATTGCTTCCAGCCCATTTAGCTCTGCTACCTTGTTGCCGTTTTTATCATATTGATTGATATCCTCATACAAGACTGGAAGCCAAGCCATCACCACAGACATGAATAATGCGATAAGTAATAAAATGATAGAACGACGTGATTTCAACACACGTTTTATTTCAAGACGATAAATACGCATCATTTACTTTCCCTCCTCACTGATTTCCTCTTGTGGAAATAACCATAAATATAAATCCTCCAAACGGGGTGGAGCCATTACTGAATCACTTGTTTTGGCTTCATCTGCCAAATAACGAACTGATACCTGATTATTACCTTCACTGCGTTGGTTAATAATACGAAGCTGCATTTCATACATAGGCATCTTTTCAGCAGGTATGGTACAATTCCAAACTTTACCTGTAACTTGCTTGACCAATTTATCGGTTGTCCCTACATCAAGAATTCTTCCTGATTTCATAATGGCGTTTTGAGTGGCAATATACTCAATATCAGATACGATATGAGTTGAAATAAGGACAATCCTGTCATGAGAGAACTCTGAAATAAAGTTGCGAAAACGAACCCTCTCTCCAGGGTCAAGCCCAGCCGTTGGTTCATCCATTATTAGAAGTTTAGGGTCGTTCAACATTGCTTGTGCAATTCCCACTCGACGTTTCATTCCACCAGATAACTTGATAATTTTTTTATTTTTAACATCAGTCAAGGTAAGTGTATGTAGCAGGCTATCAATCTTTTTTCTTGTTTCTCTAGCAGGAACATCCTTTAATGCAGACACATACTCCAAATAGTCCTTTACTGTAAAATCTTGAAAGAAGCCAAAATCTTGTGGTAAGAAACCGAATAGATTTCTGTATTCTTCTCCCATCGAATGAATATCCTTACCATCAAAAATAATTTTCCCACTAGTTGGTTTTAGAATATCCGCAATCATTTTCATAAGCGTAGTCTTACCAGCACCATTAGCTCCAAGAAGCCCCCACACGCCAGGTGTAAGATTTAAACAAACATCATCAACTGCGGTTTTATCCTTAAAATTTTTTTTAAGATTTGTAATTGTCAATTCCATGTCTTTTCTCCTTTTTTATAATACAAAAACAAACGTCCTTGTTCAGTTTTATTTTACTGAACAAGGACGTTTTAAACTTTAATATTAACAGGATAAATTCCTAAGAAAATCCTAATATCCAATTAATTTTTTCCTAAGACTGAGTTGGAAGTAATACAGTAAAAGTAATCCTATCATTTTCACTTTGAGCCAAAATTTCTCCGCCATGCAAAAGAATAATTTCATTGGCAATAGAAAGCCCAAGACCTGCACCACCACTATCCGATTTACGAGCCTCATCTAAACGATTAAATTTTTCAAAAATTGTAGATAATTGTTCTGTTGGAATAGTGTGCCCTTGGTTTTCAAATTTAATTTTAATCTTATCCTGTTCCCTTCGAGCGTAAATCAGAATTTCTGTATTAGGATAGCTGTATGTAACAGCATTTTTGAGCATGTTGTTAAACACTCTAGCTAGTTTTTCAGAATCAGCATAAACCGTCAGATTCTCATTTGCGTTAAGTACAGCAGAATTTCCTTTAGCAGATAATACAGGATAAAATTCATCAATGAGTTGTACAAGCATATAGTATAAATCTACATTTGTTTTTGTTAGTTGAATTTGCTGTGTATTGTACCTCGTGATTTCAAAGAATTCATTAATGAGCTTTTCCAGACGTATAGATTTCTTCAAAGCAATTCCAATATATTTTGCCTTCTGTTCTATTGGTATGTCAGGTGCTTCATCCAGTAGACTTAAATAACCTATTACAGAGGTAAGAGGTGTGCGAATATCATGAGCTAAATACACAACTAATTCATTTTTTTTGTTTTCAGCTTCTTTTACAGCTTGCTGGCTAATCAGAACAGCCATTTTTATTTGGTTCATCTGCTTCTCCATATCTTTGAGTGGTTCAGATAATTCAATGGTGCTGTCATTTGGTTGATATATTGTTTTAGTGGCATTCATGACTTCCTGCAAATATTCCCACGGTTTTTTCCAGTAATGATAAAAAATACAGAAAAAACCTATAATCAAATATAGAAAATAAATGACTTCAACTCTAAGATGTAGCCACGTAAAAAATGTATTTGAAAATCTACTGAATCCATAGTCAAATAATATTGCCAAAATATACCCAACTAAGGTATAAATAATTAAGGTTATACAGAGTTTCATACGTAATTTCTTTTCTATACCAGTATTCGTCATTGCTATCACCTCCATATTTATACATTCATTAATTGGATAACAGAAGAACTGTCATCAGCACTAAAAAAAGAACTGCAACGATTCCAGCTAGGGTTGAAATTACTGTATCTGTTTTTTGCTTATCTTTTAGTATTTTCAGCAGTAATGCATATAGACTAATACCAATTATTCCACCGAACATATTGGTGATTAGGTCTGTAATATCTGTACTTCCAATAGCAAGAATATACTGAATCATTTCAAAGATAAAACTGGTTCCAAAAATAATAAGAACTTTATTTTGCAGTTTCATTCTTGATGACAACATAGAAAGTAAAACTCCGAAAGGAATAAAAATTAAAATATTATCTATTACTTCCTTAAAGTGAAACTGTTCTCCAACAGAAGTAGAGTAATGAAAGGGAATCAAGTTGATACTCCTTGTGTAACCTATATCGCTTATTCTGAATTGTAGTTTAAACAATATAATCCATACTAATAAGACTAAATAAAGCATGAATAATACACAACTAATTATTTTTAAATGTTTATTTTTTTTCTTCATAGCGTAACTTTTCCTCTCATCATGTTGAGTTTTAGTTAAATTTTATAACCCACTCCCCATATAGTTTTGATATATTTAGGTTTTTCAATAGTGTCACCCATTTTTTCACGTAAATGTCGTATATGAACGGTGATTGTATTGTTACTTTTGCTATAATACTCATCTTGCCATATTTTATGGAACAATTCCTCAGAACTAACAACATTTCCTTTGTTCTGTAGCAAAATACAAAGTATAGAATACTCTGTTGGTGTAAGTGAAATAGGATTTCCCTCAAGTAGACATTCATATGTCTTAGTATTAATTTCTAAACCTGAATAACACAAAACAGAACTTGTATCAGATTCTTCTTGTATATGATTGTACTTTTTGTATCTGCGCAGCTGAGCCTTTACTCTAGCAATTAATTCAAGGGGACGAAAAGGCTTTGTGACATAATCGTCAGCTCCTAAAGTTAATCCTGTAATTTTGTCAGTTTCTTCATCTTTTGCAGTTAACATAATAACTGGAAAAGTGTCCTTCTCACGTATTTTTCGACAAATATCAAATCCATTTACATCAGGCATCATAATATCTAAAATAGCAAGGTCAAGCTCTGTATTTTCTATACAAGTAAGGGCTTCCTTAGCTGAATAATACTTAAATACAATATAATCTTCATTTTGCAGATAGACCTCTATTAAGTCTGCTATATCATGTTCATCATCTACTACAAGAATTTTATCATTCATAACTGTTTTCCTCCTTTCGGCATATCTAAGATATTTTATTATTATATCAAAAGAATCTTTACTATTTATGATTTTCTGCATAAGAAATTATTAAGAATTTCTTAACCTTATAACTTTTTGTGGCTATCTTTCGGTTTTTCTGCTTCTTTTGGTAGCAACCACATACGACTAGAATGTATAGTGTCTGGTATTCAATTTTCAAACAATCTTGCTGAATAATAATTGATGAAGTAAAGAATGTTATTTGGATAAATGAAAAAAGCACTCCCCCTCAAGAGAATGCTTAGTTATGACTATATAAGATAATGATAGAGAAAGTATAATGATGTTCAAAAATGAATATAAAACACAACTAATGAAAAATAAATCATTTTCATTGACTCTAAAATCAAAATCTTCAATTCTTAATATATAAAATTTATGTAATGCTTGTAATTGCTTGTTTTTTAAATTTATAAAATAAAAGTATTGATGTAGCTAGTGCTATAATTTCAGCAATTGGAATGGAAATCCAAACCCCTAAAATACCAATAGAATTTCCAAATATATATGCTAAAGCTGGTAATACCAATAACTGACGCATTAAAGTAATAATCAAACTATCTACACCTCTGCCAACAGCTTCAAAAACAGCAGTCATTGTAATTGAAATAGCAGAGATAATAAAAGCTGGAGAAATAACACGTAATGCAGTAATTCCTATAGATTTCATTTCAGCATCAGCATTAAATAAAGTAAGTATTTGTTCTGGAATAAGTTCAAAGAAAATCATTCCAAATAGCATTATACAACTTATAATTACAATAGAAATTTTTATTGCTTTTTCAGCTCTAAACCATTTTTTTGAGCCATAGTTATAACCAACAACTGGTCTCAATGCTTGCATAAGCCCGTATGATGGCATATATACGAATGTTTGAAGTTTAAAAAAAATCCCGAATGTTGCAACAGCTGTCTGTGAAATTGTAGCAAGAATACCATTTAATATTGATACCATAATGGAAGGCACCGCCAACATTAATGTTGATGGTATAGAAACGCTATAAATGGCTTTTAAAGCGGAACTACTTATACGAAAACCTCGAAAATTTATACGTACTTCTTTTATCTTATATTTTAATATAAAAACTGCCAAAAGCATACCTGCAATCTGTCCTATAACTGTTGCGATAGCTGCTCCACGTACTCCCATAGCAGGAAAACCACATAATCCAAAAATTAATATAGGGTCTAATATAATATTGGTAATTGCGCCTAGTCCTTGTGTCAACATTGGTAAAGCAGTTTTTCCAGTTGCTACAAAGATATTTTCAATAGCTACCTCAAATAATAAAGAAAAAGAAAATAAAATAATAATAAAAGCATAATCATATCCCCATTGGGTTATAGTTGAATCTGATGTGAACTGGCTTAAAAAAGGATTTATTAGAAATAATCCTAACAGAATAGAAATGATATAGTGAAGCCCTACAAAAACGATACCATGTGTTGCTATTTTATTAGCTACTAATGTTTGTTTTGCTCCTAAGTAACGTGATATACAAGAAGCAAGACTTATTCCTAATCCTAATGCTATTGATAAGATAATGTTTTGAATTGGATATACTAACGACACTGCTGTAACTGCATCTTGCCCAATTTTAGCAACGAAAATACTGTCTACAATATTATACATAGACATAATTAGATTAGAAATCATTGGAGGAATTGCCATTCTCATCAATAATGGTAATACTGGTTTTTCCTCTAACATATTCAATTGTTCCATAATAAATAACTCTCCTTTAAACTTGATTAATTTATAAATTAGTTTGCAGAGTTATCCATCGATATCTTCCTTGCCATGGACATAGTCTGAATCTCTTTTTTGACGGAAGAATTATATTTTTTTTATAGTTTACATTACTTGTCAAAAACATAGACTCTCTCTCCTTATAATGGTTACAATGTGTCTTTAAAACTATATCTCAGTGCAATATACTTAAGTTATCGCTTGCCTATTTCCTTTATAGAATTCTCCATTATTGCTTTTACATTTGCACCCTTAATATCCAAATTTTCAGCTTTATAGCATATAACTTCTGGTATCCCATAGAAAATATGGCTTAGAGCTTTAATATAATCATATCCTAAATTATATTCTGAAATTAATCCTCCAGCAGTGGTTACATATATGATTCTTTTAGCTTTACAAAGACCTTGTGCTGTTCCATCTGAGGCATATTTAAAACTTAAGCCACAAACTGTTACAGCTTCAAAATAAATTCGGATAGATGCTGGAAATGTCAAATCCCAATAAGGAGCAGCAATTACTATTTCATCTGCATCCACAAATTGATGAGCATATCTAAACATTGGTGCAGAAAAGTCATGATTTTGAGAATATATATCTCTTTTTTGTAAGGTTTCCCAATTCAAAGGCATAATCTGCTCTCTTTCTAATTTCACTTCCTCAATAATACCATCCATTTTATCTAACACATGTTGAGCTAAAATATATGTACGTGACTCTGGACGCACACAAGCATTTAAAAATAAAATTTTACTCATTTTTTCACCTACAATCTTTGATAAGCACTATTTCCAATAAAGACACAATTGTAGTATATCATATCAATTCTTCTTTTTCTATGATTTCTTTCAGTGCTAGACCTTACTAATTGAAATTTTACATAATAAATCAGCAAACATACTTGCAATACTAATACCTTAGTATCTTACATGTTAGTCTATTGGTACTTATATACAAAATCATATCATAGTGCTACTAATCTTATGTTTAACAAAAAGGAATTACTATCATTGAACAAAAAAAAGTAACAACTATCTCTCTAGTTGCTACCTTCCTAATCATCAATTCTTGAGTTTTGATATACTAAAATTTTTAACTTGAGATTTGAATAACTTTTCAACTTCATCAACTATACTTTGTATATTATTTTCATATTCTAAGTCATAATATACATTTATCTCACCTATACTATTTATACTCATAGAATATTCTTTTCTTTCTATTATACATATACTGCCACAATCTGATAAATCATTCTTATATATTGATTTTAATTGTCTTTTTATCTTAGGAAAATCTATCGCTGGATAAACATTGTTTGGATAAAAACTCTTATCATATATTAACATCTTATCCACCCCTTATCATTCTATTTATAAAAATTTATACCTTATTAAAATCATATTAAACATATTTTTCCATATTTTTATAATTATTATAAAGTCTTCACTCCATCTATTGATATAATCTACTAGAATTATTAGTTGAGGATGTTAGATGTATCTCATATGAATGGGTTATGAATTACATCATAATAAAAACTGAATCTAGACGTGATATCAAAGCTGGAATTTTCCAATTTATTTGCTTTATAGCATATATTATACAATTTGCTAAAAATGAAATTGAAATATACAGCACTATACCTAAAATAAAAATTTCTTTTATATCCATCTTGCTTTATTTTGAACATAACTAAATATTAGAGTTGCTTTTTTGATTTATTTAATAAAGAAAAAAGAGCGGAATAAATTTCCACTCTTTTACTATATATAAAAAACTAAATTATTCTTTTACAACATCTTTAGTTGTTTCTTTTTTATAAACACCATCATCCAAAATTGTATTTCCTTTTTCTAGAGTGTCTTTAGTTGTTTCTTTTTTATAAACATCTCCAGATACAGAAGTATCTGCAAATGATTTATTTGCAAGTAATCCAAATCCGCTTAAACCAATTAATCCTGATAATCCTAGAGCCATAAATTGTTTTTTCATAATTATTATCTCCTTTTCTTTATCTTATTTTCTAAATAATACCATAATAATGTTTACAAAATGTTTACCATATTTAAAAACTATAAATTCATCTAATTCTTTTATTATCTTTTCTCTTAAACCATTAATCTTATCATTCTCCTTTTTAATTTATTGTATAAAAAAAGACCATCTACAAAGATGACCTTTTGGGTTAATCTATTTTTTTATGTTCTTTATTCTTTTTACCTGCCAATCCTTATCAGTATCTTCCATTATGTATGTTCTAACTATTTCACCACACTCCAAACATAAATCAGAATATACTGTTGCCGCCCCTAGTAAATTGTATCTTAATCCAACATTGCCAGTATCACTTTTTCCTCCCCATTTAATATTTTTTTGAATTTTCTCACTACCGCAGTTAGGACATTTCATGTTTATACCTCCTAGTAATTATTTTCTTTATAAAAAAGTTAGAAATTAACCTAAACCTCTTACTATCTATGCAGCATATTCGTATTTTTTTTATATTCTCTAACAGCATCATTCCAAGCTGCATCTACAGTTATACCCTTTTTATTAGCAATCTTTTGTGCTATTTCTATTATCTTCATAGCTCTTCTTGATATGTTCATACTTATTCCTCCTAAAGTTCTCATATATTTTATATACAAATATGTATATTTAAATTCATTTAGTATTTATATAACCTTTAGCTTACTTATATATTATCAAAAGTTTGTGTACTGAATGTGAACTGTGTTAGAAGAACTTTAGAATTTTAAAAAATAAGAAAATAATATTAAAGCAAATTCATGTCATTATTTTCCATATACCTATTTTTAATAAATATTGGCAATGTGTTAACAAAATTTTTAAAGAAACATAAGAAGTTACAAAAATAAATAAAATTAAAATTCTGTGAACAATATATAAACTCCAACTTTGTATATAAAAAAAAATGGGTGAATGTGTAACAATAAATAGTTTAAAATATTTAAGTAGAGTTGCTAATTATGAACTTGGTATAGATTTTAATTTTCATAGTTTAAGACATAAACTTTGCCACCGAAAAACAATTACGGTGGCAAACTGGTGGCAAATCCAACTTTATAACATGATACAAACAGTTGAAACCCTGTTATTCTCTAATAAGTTTAACTACAGTCTCACAATGCGGAGTATTAGGGAACATATCCATACACTTAACCAACTTAATCTCATAACCATAACTCTTAAAATCAACCAAATCAACAACCAAAGACTTAGGATTACAAGAAATATAAACAATCTCCTCTGCACCAAACCCACAAATATCTCTAATAGCATCCTTGTGAATCCCTGGTCTAGGAGGGTCAACAATGATTAAATCAGGCTTATCCTTTAAATCCTTAACAACCTTAGCAACATCTCCAGCAATAAACTCACAATTAGTAAGCCCATTTAACTTAGCATTCTCATTAGCTGCAACAACAGCTTCCTCAACTATTTCAATACCATACACCTTCTTAGCTGCACCAGCCATAACTTGTCCAATAGACCCAGTCCCACTATATAAATCAAATACAATCTTATCATTGTAATTTCCAATAAAATCTCTAGCAATACTATAAAGAACCTCAGCTCCCTTAGTATTAGTTTGGAAAAATGAGAATGGAGAAATCTTAAATTTAAGCCCTAAAATCTCCTCTTGTATATAATCTCTTCCATATAAAACTCTCAACTCATCACATTGAACAGCATCCGCCAGACCATCATTAATAGTGTGAAGTACACCTACCAACTCAGCTTTTAAATTAAGTCCTAAAAGCATGTCCTTAAATTCATTCATATTAAAATCTTCTTGAGAAGAAGTAACTATATTAACCATAATCTCATTAGTATGAATCCCTTTTCTAACTACAAGATGTCTTAAATATCCCTTGTGATTCATTGTTCTATAATAAGGAAGATTTTTTTCATTGAAAAATTCCACACTAGATACTAATACTTTTGAGAAGTCTTCATCAACCAACATACATTCTTCAACAGTTTGTATATCTATATGCTTTCCTTTTTTATGAAGTCCTAATGTTAAAGGTCCATTTTTTACTTCATCTCCAAAAGTATACTCCATTTTATTTCTATAGTACTTGTTTTCAGGACTTCCTTCTATTCCTAAAAATTGAAATCCAAATAAGTCTTGCTTTAAAAATAAATCCATAACTTGTTTTTCTTTTATTTCTAATTGCTTTTCATATGGCACTGATAGTAATGTACATCCTCCACATTCTCTAAAGTGCTTACAAGGTATTTCAGTTTCAAGTGGTGAATGTTCAAGCAACTCCATCATCTTAACTTCTGCTTTTTTGCTTCTAACTTTTTTAACAGCAGCTTTTACCTTTTGACCACTTATCCCGCCCTTCATATGAATAACTCTATCTCCAACTTGGCTTAAAGATGTACCTCCAAACTCCATTTTATCTACTTCAAATTCTATAATATCCTTTTTCTTCACAAATTCTCCTCCAATTTACTATAGTGTCTTTATTATCTTTCTTCAATCAATTTTACTTCTTCATCTGTCAACTCTCTATATTCGCCTAACTCTAAACTCTCATCCAACTTTAAATTACCTATAGACAATCTTTTTAAGTATACTACTTTTTTATCTACGCTTTCAAACATTCTTTTAACTTGGTGAAATTTACCTTCGTGTATTGTAAGTTCTATCTCTGATTCCTCATCACTCTTTAATATTTTTAACTGAGATGCCATAGTTTGGTACCCATCATCAAGTACCACTCCTTCTGCAAAAGCTTCTACATCTTTTTCAGTCACTATCCCATCAATTTTTGCATAATAAGTCTTAGGCACATGCTTCTTAGGCGATAAAACTCTGTGAGAAAGCTTCCCATCATTAGTTAAAACTAATAATCCTTCTGTGTCTTTGTCTAATCTTCCAACAGGAAATGGTTCAAATGCTAAGTATGATACATCAATCAAATCTAAAACTGTTGAGTCGTATTTATCTGTAGTCGCTGATATATATCCATCTGGTTTATTCATCATTAAATATATATATTCTCTATAGACAACTTCTTCTCCATTGAATAATATTTCATCATTTTCAGTATCTACTTGAGTCCCTGGGTTTGAAACTTCACTTCCATTTACTACTACAGACCCTTGCTTACAATATTTCTTTATCTCACTTCTGCTTCCATAACCTAAGTTTGAAAGAATTTTATCTATACGTTGCTTCTTAGCCATTAAAAATGTTCTCCATTCTCATAATATTTTTCTTTTTCAAATAATGTAAATGCTAAATCCATACTTTCAACATCTAAATTATTTCTTATGCTATCAGTTATTATTCTTGCTACTATGTCTTGTACTTCTTGTCCTCTATCAAACCATGCTATCTCGACAAAAGGATATACTTCTACTATTTTACCATCTCTTATTGCAACTGATTTTATACATTCTATCTCAAAGTAATCTCTTGGACATTTTACAGCTTCAACTAAATCATCTATCATTTTTTCACTTATTTTACATATATCATTTTCATGAATTCCTCTTATCTTTATCTGTGGCATATTGACTCTCCTTTATTTTAAAACCTTTCTTTATTTTAATTCTTCCTAAATCGTTTCTATTCTTTATTATTCTACCTAATCCTATTATCTTCTATTTAACATTATACTTGTAATTTATAGTTATTACAATTTACTATATACTTTTTTTGATTTAACGTTATAATATAAGTGATGGGTAAATTTTAAAAGTTAATAGGAGGAGTTTAAAATGGCATTAATTACTACAAAAGAAATGTTTAAAAAAGCTTACGAAGGTGGATTTGCTATAGGTGCATTTAACATAAGTGACTTAGAACAATTACAAGGTGTTTTAAAGGCTGCTAAAGCTAAAAATTCTTATGTTATGATACAAGCTTCTATGTCAGCTGTTAAATATGCTGGACCTCATACTTTAGTTGAGATGGTTAAAGCTGCTTCTGATGAAATAGGTGTAGATGTAGCTCTTCACTTAGATCATGGTCCAAATATGGATGCTATTAAAACTTGTATTGATGCTGGTTTCTCTTCAGTTATGATAGATGGATCTCATTTTGACTTTGAAGAAAATGTTAAAATAACTAAAGAAGCTGTTGAATATGCACACTCTAAAGGTGTTGTTGTTGAAGCAGAACTTGGTGTTTTAGCTGGAACAGAAGATGATGTTACTTCTGATGTTCATAAATATACTCAACCTGCTGAAGCAGTTGAATTTGTTGAAAGAACAGGAGTTGATTCATTAGCAATAGCTATAGGAACTTCTCATGGTGCTTTCAAATTCAAAGGAGAAGCTAAATTAAGATTCGACATACTAGAAGAAATCCAAAGTAAATTACCAGGTTTCCCAATAGTTCTTCATGGTGCATCTGCTGTTGACCAAAACGCTGTTGCTACATGTAATGAATTTGGTGGAAATATAGCTGGAGCTAAAGGTGTACCTGTAGACATGTTAAGAAAAGCATCTTCTATGGCTGTTTGTAAAATAAACATGGATACTGACTTAAGACTAGCTATGACTGCTGCTGTTAGAAAATTCTTAGCTGAAAATCCAAAAGAATTTGACCCAAGAAAATACATTGGTGCTGGTAGAGATGCTATACAAGCTGTAGTTGAAAGTAAAATAGATGATGTTTTAGGTTCTGCTAACTCTATAAACTAATATAACTTTTAAATATTTATAAAAGAAAAGAGATGACTTAGAATAATTAAAATTATTTTTAAGCCATCTCTTTTAAGTTGTATATAGGTTATGTATTTAAAATTATATTATATTTATTCAAATTACTCTATTAACTTATTTATTAAACACGAATATATCCACTTTTTATCTTTCTATGTATTGTAGAAGGATATATTCCTATCACTTCGGCTGCCTTTGTTATTGACCCATATTTATTTATAGCTTTACTTATCATTATTTGGTCTACCATTTTATATGCATCATTCAGATTCATAATTCCATTTACCACTATTGGTGATAAATCATCTGATTCGTTATCAATCATATCCAGATTTATAAGCATATTAAATTCATCTTCTCCAATTACGTTTTTGGCTGATAATACTACAAATCTTTCAATAATATTTTTTAACTCTCTTATATTTCCTGGCCAAGAGTATTCTTCCAATAACTCAATAACCTTAGGTGAAACTTCTACTTCTCTATTGTACTTATCATTATAAAGTTTTAAGAAATACTCAACCAATGGAACTATATCTTCTTTTCTTTCTCTAAGTGGTGGTATCTTTACTGGAATAACACTCAATCTATAGTACAAATCTTGTCTAAATTTGAGGTTGTTTCTAAGGTCCTCATGAGAAATATTAGTGGCACTTATATATCTAACATCTATCTTTATAGGTTTACTTCCACCAATTCTAGTAATTGTATTTTCTTGTATAACTCTAAGTAATTTTTTTTGCATTTGCATTGGCAGTTCGCCTATTTCATCCAAGAATATAGTTCCACCATTTGCTTCTTCAAAAAGTCCTTTTTTACCTTTTTTCTTAGCTCCAGTAAAAGAACCTTCTTCATATCCAAAAAACTCTGATTCTAATAATTCATTTGGTATAGCCCCACAGTTTATAGCTATAAAAGGCTTTTCCCTTCTTGAACTATACTTATATATTGTCCTAGCTATAATTTCTTTTCCTACACCTGATTCTCCATTTATAAATATAGAAGAATCTGATGCTGCAGCTCTCTTGACAACTTTTTTTATATTGTCCATAGTCTTACTTTTGCTTATATACTCTGTATCTTCTGATACATCACTATATCTTATCTGAGATTCAAGTTTAATAACCCTTGATATATCTCTTCCTGTAAGTACTCCTCCTGTAAGTTTTCCTTTTGAGTCCCATCTTGGAACAGCTGTATAAGCGATAAGTTTTCCATCAGGATAAACAATATTTCTATAAATCTTTTTCTTTACCTTAAGCATATTTAATATTATTGGTTCTTCAACTAATCCCTGTCTGACAAGATCTGTTATATTTCTACCAAGTACTTCAGTTCTTTTAAAAGGTAAAATCTCATCACTGACAGTATTCATCTTTTCAATTACCCCATCTTTGTTAAATACAACGACAACTTCATCTATATGTTCTATTATATCCTCAACTACTTTGTCAGATATTACAGACTTCTCAAATAAATAAACTATGTTATTTTCATTATCATTATCTTTCATATTATAAATATGTGCAGTCATTCTTAATTCTCTAAAAGCTATTTTCTTTTTATTATTCACCAGTATATCTTTTTTGTCAAAATTTGAATCTAATTCATTTATATTTTTAGGTCTTTTTATATCGAGAAAACTAAAAATATTATCTATTAGATGATTACAGTATATTATTTCGCCTGACTCTTTACATAAAATAGCTGGATTTTCTACATATTCTATAAGCCCTATCAAATTATTATCCATTAATATTCGCACCTTTCATTAAGTAATTTATTGAACTACATACAAAATTTATTGTTTGCTTACAATAAATACTATTAGCACATACAACCAACTCCTTATTTGTCTTTTTTTAATATCTTCCTTCATTAAAATACAACTTACAGATAATTTTAATGGTCATAGTTTGTTAAAAATTTCATTTTGCTTTTAATTGTATTTTATCACATATTCAGTAATTATTTGTCTATTTAACACAATTTAATTAAAATTAGTGCTTATTTTTGAAAATAAAGATAATCCTTATAGAATACGACTCACATTTTGTAAGTAATATACATATAAGGATTATCTAGATATCTTGTATTATAAAATTTTATTCAAACAGACTTTTTAATAACTGACAAATACGATTTAGCAATAACCATATTATGTAATAATATTTATGTTACTAACTAATAAGGCTTATTTCATCAGTAGTATTTAGGTACTTGTTACCTATTAAGCTTTTATAGCTTCTAATAAATCATCAACGCTATCTAATTTATCTATAAGCATTGGAACTATTTCATGTAAGTCTCCAACTACTCCATAATCAGCAATTTCTAATATTGGAGCTGCTGGGTTTTTGTTTATAGCAATTATGAAATCTGATGATTGCATACCTGCTAAATGTTGTATTGCTCCTGATATACCACAAGCTATGTATAGGTTTGGTTTAACAGTAGTTCCTGTTTGACCTACTTGGTGAGAATGGTCTATCCATCCAGCATCTACAGCAGCACGAGAAGAACCAACTACTCCACCTAATTTGTCAGCTAATTGTTTAAGCATTTCAAATCCTTCAGGTCCACCTAATCCTAGACCACCTGATACTATAACATTTGCATCTGTAAGAGATACTAAATCTTTTTTACTCTTAACTGTTTCTAAAACAGTAGTTCTTATATCATCTTGAGTTATTTTGTAGTCTAATGCTATAACTTCACCAGTTCTTGTTTCGTCTTTTTCAGCTTTATCCATAACGCCAGGTCTAACTGTAGACATTTGAGGTCTATGGTTTGGACAAATGATTGTAGCCATTATGTTTCCACCAAATGCTGGACGAGTTTGTTTTATTTTCTTATCTTCTGGGTCTATTTCTAATTTAGTACAGTCTGCTGTTAATCCAGTTCCTACTCTTGAAGCTATTCTAGGTGCTAAGTCTCTACCTATATGAGTTGCTCCGAAAAGCATTATTTCTGGTTTTATTTCATCTATTGCATCTTTTATTACTTTTGTATATGCATCAGTTGTATATTTTTCTAAAAGAGCATCATCTGCAACATAAACTTTATCAGCTCCATAAGAAATTAATTCTTTAGCTAATCCATCAACATCTTTTCCT
Source organism: Clostridioides sp. ZZV15-6597 (assembly GCF_020657815.1). Lineage (NCBI taxonomy): Bacteria > Bacillati > Bacillota > Clostridia > Peptostreptococcales > Peptostreptococcaceae > Clostridioides > Clostridioides sp. ZZV15-6597. The sequence continues at coordinate 48,987 of NZ_JAGWCT010000003.1, forward strand.
AATAATACTGCACAAAGTTCTGCATCTACTTCTTTAGCTAATTTTCTTCCTTCTCCTAATAATTCGATAACTACTGGAGTTATTTTTCCATCTCTTTGCTCTGCAAATATCCATACGTTTTTATAAGAACTTAAATCTTTTATATCATTCATAGTTTGTACTCCTCCAACTTATATAATGTGCTTTTGTTTTAGACCTATTATTATTTTGTTAGCTATTTCGTCAGCTTTACCTTCTAAGATTTCTCCTTTTCCTCTTGGCTCAGGAGTAAATGATCTAAATACTTTAGTTGGTGATGCTTTTAAGCCAACTTCTTCTTTATTTACGTCTAAATCATCAATTGTCCAAACTTTTACATCATGTTTATATGCTTTAACTATTTTATCAACAGACATATATCTAGGTGCATTTAATTCTTTTACTGCTGTTAAAAGTACAGGTGTACTTACTTTAATTAATTCATATCCATCTTCTAATTGTCTTTGAACTATTATGTCTTTTCCTTCTATTTTGAAGTCTTGTACATATGTAACTTGAGGAATGTCTAGTTTTTCTGCAATTTGTGGTCCAACTTGTGCAGTATCTCCATCTATTGCTTGTCTTCCTGCAAATATTATATCATAATCGCCTATTTTAGATATTCCTGCTGCGATAGTATTTGATGTAGCCCAAGTATCAGCTCCTCCAAATGCTCTATCACTTAATAATATTGCATCATCAGCCCCCATAGCTAAACACTCTCTTAGCATAAAATCTGCTTGAGGAGGTCCCATTGTTATAACTGTTATAGTTACATCATCATGCTCATCTTTAATTTTTAATGCTTCTTCTAATGCATTTGCATCATCTGGGTTTAATATACTAGGAACCCCATCTCTTATAAGAGTACCTGTTTCTTTATTTATTCTTACTTCGTTAGTATCTGGAACTTGTTTTACGCAAACTAATATTTTCAAAGTCTATACCTCCAATTTCATTAGATTATTTATTATTTTAATACGTTTGATGAAATTACCATTTTTTGAACTTCTGATGTTCCTTCGTATATTGATACGATTCTAGCGTCTCTGTAAATTCTTTCTATTTCATAATCTTTTATGAATCCATATCCACCGTGAAGTTGTAATGCTTTATAAGCAACTTCATTTGCAACTTCTGCTGCATAGTATTTAGCCATCGCAGATTCTTGAGCAACTCTCATTCCTGCATCTCTCTTTTGTGCTGCGTCATAAACTAATCCTCTAGCTGCACAAACTTTTGTTTCCATATCAGCTATAGTAAATTGAGTATTTTGGAATTTAGCTATAGGTTTACCAAATTGAACTCTTTGTTTTGTATATTTAACAGCTTCATCTAAAGCACCTTGAGCAATTCCTAAAGCTAAGGCAGCAACACCTATTCTACCTACTTCTAAAGTACCCATTGCTATTTTAAATCCATTACCTTCTTTTCCTATAAGGTTTTCTTTTGGAACTTTAACGTTTTCAAATATTAAGTCAGAAGTTTCAGTTCCTCTTATACCCATCTTATCTTCATGAGCTCCTGTTGAGAAACCATCCCATTTGCTTTCTACTATAAATGCTGATGTCCCTCTAAGACCTTTAGATCTATCTGTAACTGCTATTACTATAGCTATATCGCAGAATGGTCCATTAGTTATGAAAGTTTTTCTACCATTTAATATGTAGTGGTCTCCTACTAATTCTGCTGTTGTTTGTTGTCCACCAGCATCAGAACCAGCTCCTGGCTCAGTTAAACCAAATGCTCCTATTAACTCACCTGTTGCTAAACCTCTTAAGTATTTTTGTTTTTGCTCTTCAGTACCATTGTAAAGTATTGGTAATGTAGCAAGAGAAGAACCAGCTGTTACAAAAGTAGCTGTTGAAGCACATCTTCTAGCTATTTCTTCCATTATGATAGCGTAAGAAACATAACCTGCTCCCCCTCCACCATATTCTTCTGGGATATTACTGCTTATAAATTTTGTCTCAGCTAATTTTTTGATTAATTCCTTAGGCATTACACCTGTTTTATCCATTTCTGCTGGTAAAGTATCTAATTCTTTACTAACAAAATCTCTTACTGCTTTTCTTAAAAGTTCTTGCTCTTTGTTATATAACATAGCTTCCTCCAATTTTCATATTTTATAGTAAATTTATTTTAATGAACTTAAGCTAAACTCATCATCTCAGCAAATGTTTGAATACGAGTTCTTGCTTGTTCATTATTCTGAGTTTGTTGGTCAATTTCAACATATAAAGTAGGTATTCCACTATCTTCTATATCTTTCTTAACTAAAGGATAATCGTATTCTTCTGGGTCACAGAATTTCATCATACAGAAGATAACACCATCTACATCTTTCTTTTTAACTTCATCTACTATAAGTGACCCACGTTTTTTCTTAGGGTCATAAGCTAATGAACAACCTTCTATGTTTGACCATTGTCTTGCTAATCTTTCTAATGCATCATCACCTGCAGGTACATCTGTTCTAAATTGTCTTGTTTCTTGAGCTAAATCATCTGCTACTACTGCTATATTATTGTCTTCTAAAATATCTAATATATCTTTAGAATCCGCTAATATACCTGTCAATAAAACTTTCTTTCCAGAACAGACTTCTTCTGGCATTGAGTTTAATTTTGCTATTAAATCTTTTACTAATTTAGTGTGTTCTTCTTTTCTCATAAAGAATCCACTTTTAATTACTAAGCTTCTTATTGATGGTTTTATAGTATTAGAATGTTTATAAGCTACTTCAACAAAGTCTCTCATAGTTTTTCTATGTTCATTGTAAATTTCTATACTGTCATGAATTTTTACTTCTTCTATTTCATAACCACATATTTCTTCAAGTTCTCTTTTTACACCTTTGTACTCACTGATTAGGTATTTTACACCAGCTTCAAGTTTTCTGTTTTGTGGGTGTACTAATGATATATATTTTATGTGAGGTACTGCTGATTTCCAGTTTTGTCCTAAACAAATTAATGTGTCACACATACCTGGTATGATAACTCCAGATAATTCATCATATGCACCTTTTAATCCATATTCTAGACATGATTGCATTATTGAACATGCAAATGCAGGGAAATATTGTTTAGCTAAATCTAATTCTGTTTGTCCACCCCATATACCAACTGGAAGCATTCCAGCTGCATGTATAATTTCTTCTGGGCAATAAACTGGGAAACAACCTATAGCTTTTTTACCAGTTGCATTTTTATATTCTTTTACAGCCTTATTTGGATTTTCAACTACTTCTTTCATTTTAGATAAAATAGCTTCCATTATATCTCACCTCTATTAAGTTTTTTTCTTTCTTCCATTACTTCAACTAAACCTTGAATTCTTGTTTCAAATTGAGCATTAGTAAAGGCTCTAGGGTCTGCTTGGTCACCATCAAATCCAGCATATGGTAATCCAGTTTCTTCAGCTGCTCTTCTTTGCATTTCATATTGTATTAAACTCATAAGTTTACAGCTTCTGTTCATATGATAGAATGCTCCATCACATTTACCCTCTACTAAAGAATCAACTCTATATTTTGTCATACGGTCTAAGTTTACATTGTTAAACATAGTACTGTATGCTACTGCCATTCCATCTAAATCATTAACTTCATATTGTAATGCCCAAGCATGTGGGTAAACACTACCTGTCATATTAACTCCAAATTTAGCTAATGTTTTCATTTTATATCCAATATATGGCCAGCAAGGTATACCTTCCATCATTATTCTGTATTTTTCTTCTCCTCTAAAAGAAGATTTTCCAGTTTTCATGTTGTCTTCTAACTCTTCTATAAGTAGTTTAAATGCTTCTGTAGTTTCTTTTTTACCTCTAGCGCAAACTATTACAGCCATGTAAGTAAATAAATCAAATCCATTCATTGGTGAAGGAGAAGAATCTGCTGGTAAACTCATAGAATATTTCCATAGTCTTCCATTTTCAGCTGATATTTTCATTACTTCTTCAAATTTCTTAGGGTCAAATTTCTTTCCTGATATAACTTCTAATTGTTTTATAGCTTCTTCAAATTGAGCTTTTATATAGTCTATTCTTGATTGAGTTACTTCATCTTCATTATTGAAAGTTGTATCAATCATTATTAAAGGTATATCCAATTCTCTTGAAATATTTTCATACCATTTTATAACTTGATTACATATATTATTACAGCAAAGTAGGAAATCTGGAGCTGGCATATCTAAAGCTTCGCATCCACCATTTTCTAAAAGACCAAAGTTTGTTCTTGCATATGCACATAGGTCGATAGAATATCCTTTAGATTCAGCCATTTCACATAATTCTAAAGAACCTTTTTTAGCCGCTACCCCAGCTGCTTGATTTTCTGGATATAATACATTTAAGTCAAATACTTCTGCTAACTCTTGAGGAAATACTGATGTTGACCAACCTACAGGTCTTCCTTCTTCTTTAGCTTTAAATGCATTTGCATATTGTTCAGCTAATAAATCGTTTATTACTACTCTAGCTTCTTTTTTTTCAGACATTGTCATCCCTCTTTTTATATATTTTTCACTTCTTTTTGTGATTCTTTTGCTTCATCAAAAGCATATAATGCTGCTCCTAAAGCACCAGTTAATTGAGGTATATCAGGTACAATAATTTCTGTATTGATTTCTCTTGCCATAGATCTTACAATTCCACTATTTCTGGCAACTCCACCAACCATTACTACGTTTCTTTGTACTCCTATTCTTTTTGCTAGGCTAGAAACTCTCTTTGCTACTGAAGTGTGAATACCTGCTACTATATCTTCAATTTTTGCATTTTCTGATAAGTGTGATATAACTTCAGATTCTGCAAACACTGTGCATGTACTACTTATTGATACTTCATTTTGAGAATTCATAGATATACTTCCGAGTTCAGATACATCAACCTCTATTATTTTTGCCATTACATCTAAAAATCTTCCTGTACCTGCAGCGCATTTGTCATTCATAAGAAAGTTTAGTAATCTTCCATTCTTATCTAGCTTTAGTACTTTAGCATCTTGACCACCTATATCAATAATGGTTCTTGTCTCTGGAATTATGAAGTTTACTCCTCTAGCATGACAACTTAACTCACTTATCTGTTTGTCAGCATCAGAATATTTCATTCTCCCATACCCTGTAACTACTATTTTCTCAATGTCTTCTCTTGCAAGACCTGACTCACTATATAATTTTTCCAAAACTCTTGATGGTCCAGTAGTCCCAGTACCAGAAGATATAGTAGCTGAAGCCACAATATCCTCTCCATCTTTTAAAATTACTCCCTTTGATGCAGTTGAACCTATATCTAATCCCATTGTATACATCTTTAGTATTCTCCTTTCCCAAAATCTAGAAATACTAATTAGTATCTTACAACTTTATCTTCTTTTAAGTTATTTATTTTTGATTCGTCATAGCCTAAAGTTTTTAATACTTCTATAGTATGTTCCCCTACTTTTGGTGCTGGTGTATAATCTTTTATTCCTTCATTTCTAAACATAACTGGAGTATTAACTAAAACACCTGTATTTCCACTATCATATGTCTTCTTAAATAAGAAGTCATTTGCCCAAGCTTGTTCATCATCTAGTAAATCTTCACAGCTTTGGATTTTTTCAAATGGTAAGTCTGCTTCTTCTAATAGAACTGACCACTCATCTAATGTTTTTTCTAACATAGCTTCTCCAACTATCTTAACTAAATCTTCAATGTGATTAACCATTGAATCTATGTTGTTGTATCTGTCATCTTCTAATATATACTCTCTATTTATAACCTTACAGAATTTGCCTAACCACTTGTTGTATTGTATTAAAGCTAATTGAATCCATCTTCCATCTTTACATTTATATGTAGTCATTAATGGGCTGTTTGGATTTTCTCTTGATAAAGGCATTTCATTTCCGTATTGTGCTGTTGTTATCATTGTTCCCATTCCATATATAGCTGTATGGAAAAGACTTACTGTTACTCTCTCACCTTTACCAGTTTGACCTTTTTTATGTAATGCTGCTAAACTTCCTGCTGCTAATGCTAGACCTGCATAGTGGTCACCAAATCCTGCTGCTGTATTTGCTGGAGATGTTCCTTTTTCCATTACAGATTGGCTAACTCCTCCTCTTGCAAAGTATGCAGTATAGTCAAATCCTGGTTTATCTTTTAAAGGTCCTTTTTCACCATATCCTAATATTTGAGAGAATATTAATCCTGGATATTTATCTTTTATTTGGTCATAAGCTATACCCATTTTTTCTAATGCTTGAACTCTAACATTAGTTACAAATATATCTGCTTCTGATAATAACTTATGTAATATTTCTACTCCTTCTTTTGATTTTATATTAATACTTACACCCTTTTTATTTCCATTTTCTAATTCAAACATAGGGTTTTCATCATCTGATGCTGGAGATTTAAATGTTCCACCCATAACTCTTATTCCATCACCTTCTATAGGTTCAATCTTAATAACCTCTGCACCCCAGTCACCTAACATTTTTGCACAACATGGTGCTGCGATGAAACTTGAAAGTTCTACTACTTTAACTCCTTCTAAAAGCATAACGTTTTCCTCCTTAATAGTATCAATTATAAAATTTCGATTAAATCACTCATAAAATACTTTTTTCTGATATTAACTATTTGATGTCAAAGTTCCTAATCTTATCTAAAATAACTTAAAATTTATTAAAATTATTTTTTATTGTTTTATTGTCTTACACCTATATTGTTAAGCATTTATCGTGCCAACTTTATATTTAATCAAAATATCGCTTGATTTGAATGTTTTTTAACAATATACAATTGCATTATTAATTCCATTTCGTGGCATCATGCAACTCTCCATTGCATTTTGCTATTTTTTCCATGCATTTAAAAGTTTTTTTTATATATTTTTTTATGAAAAAGCTTGACATTTCAAAAAAAATTTTCATTGCTAAACTCAAAAACACATGTTATCATTGTAATTAATCAGCAAGTTAGTTAACTAATTTCAGACTTAGATAATTTTTTAATAATATTTAATCTAAAAAATAACAATTTCTTTGATAAATTTTTAAAGCAATTATTCTATTAAATAAAAAATGACTAGATATAAAAATGACACAGGGAAAACAATTTCAAAACTAAATTTTTAACCTTAAAAATTTTGTACAAAAAATATAGCCTTATATTGCTACATATTATTTCTAAATGAAAGATTACCATATAATTTAATAATTACAGGAGGGTATTGATATGAAAATACTAGTATTTGGAGCACGCGATTATGAAGAACCAGTAATAAAACAATGGTCTGAAGAGCATAAGGATGTTCAAGTGGATATTTATCCTGAAAACATGACTGAAGAAAATATCACTAAAGCTAAAGGATATGATGGTATATCTATACAACAAACTAACTATATAGATAATCCTTATATCTATGAAACTTTAAAAGATGCTGGAGTTAAAGTTATAGCTTCAAGAACTGCAGGGGTTGACATGATAGATTTTGATTTAGTTAATAAAAATGAACTTATTGTTACAAATGTTCCTTCTTATTCACCTAATGCAATAGCTGAATTAGCTGTTACTCAAGCTATGAACCTTTTAAGAAAGACTCCTTTAGTAAAGAAAAAAGTCTGTGAAGGTGACTATCGTTGGATAGCTGAACTTCTTGGAACAGAAGTTAGATCTATTACAGTTGGTGTTATAGGTACAGGAAAAATAGGTGCTACTTCTGCAAAATTATTCAAAGGCTTAGGAGCTAATGTAATTGCATTTGACCAATATCCAAATAAAGATTTAAATGATATATTAACTTATAAAGATTCTTTAGAAGACCTTCTTAAAGAAGCTGACCTTATAACATTACATACTCCTTTACTTGAAGGAACAAAACATATGATAAATAAAGATACTTTGGCTATAATGAAGGATGGAGCTTACATAGTAAACACTGGTCGTGGTGGTTTGATTAAGACAGGGGACTTAATAGAAGCACTAGAAGCTGGAAAAATAAGAGCTGCTGCCCTTGATACATTTGAAACTGAAGGATTATTCTTAAATAAAAAAATGAACCCAGGTGAATTAACTGACCCAGAAATAAACAAACTTCTTTCTATGGAACAAGTTATATTTACTCATCACCTTGGATTCTTTACTAGTACAGCGATAGAAAATATAGTTTATTCTAGTTTAAGTAGTGCTGTAGATGTTATAAGCACAGGAACTGCTGCTAACAGAGTAAATTAGTATTTTATAAATATATTTTTTCATTAATTAGCTATTATCTAACAAAATAGCCTTTAATTTCCCAAATATAAGAGAGTCTATTCAATATACATTGAGTATGACTCTCTTATATTATTTTTCTTCTTTTATATTATTTGCATACACCTACTATTTATTATATTTTATATCGAATTTACAACCATCTTTATAATCATCCTATTAATTTATCCTAATTACAATCTACTTTTCCATCAAAAGACTTTGAATGGGTACAATTCACTTTTTACCAGAAAAATACCAAACAAACTATGAAAATTGTATGATTAATATTAATATATTTATAAGAAAACATTACAAGAATGCTAGTTTAGGATTTTTGAGGAGGGATTATATTGGAAAAAATAAACAAAGCTACTTCTAAAAAGACGACCTGTATCGTCACTTCAGCGTTATTTGCATCTATAATATGTTTGACAATAGCTTATATATTACATATTCCAGTTGGTGGAAACAACGGATATGTTCATATAGGAGATGCCTTTATTTATCTAGCTGCAACTATTTTACCAACAAACTATGCTATAGCGGCCTCTGCAATAGGCGCTGGTCTAGCTGATTTATCTACAGGAGCTGCAATATGGGTAATACCAACTATAATTATAAAGCCAATACTTGTATTATTTTTCACTTCTAAAAGTGACAAGATAATAAACAAAAGAAATATAATTGCTTCATTTGTAGCAGGCATAGTAGGTCTAGTTTTATATATGTTTGCTGAGGGAATAATTATTGGAAGCTTTACGAGTGCTTTCGTAATGAGTTTACTTGGTTTGTTACAACCAATAGGAAGCTTTATTGTGTTTGTACTTCTAGGGATTGCACTTGATAAACTTGATTTTAAAAGACGTTATTTTAACTAAAGACTTAAATTTATGGAGGGAAAATTATGAATATCTTATATACAATTGAAAACAGTATCTATGTAAATATAACTAATACATGTCCATGTAGCTGTGTGTTTTGCATAAGAAATGAAAAAGACGAAGTAGCAAATAGTGGTAGCTTATGGTTAGAACACGAACCAAGTATTGATGAAGTAAAAGAAGCCTTTGACAAATATAATTTAGATGAATATGATGAAATTGTATTTTGTGGATATGGTGAACCACTAATGAGAATAAATGAATTAATAGAAGTTGCTAAATTTATAAAGGAAAAAAGTAATATCAAAACAAGAATAAATACAAATGGTCTAAGCGATTTAATACACAATAAAAAAACTGCTATCATGTTAAAAGATGTAATAGATGCAGTATCAATAAGTCTTAATGCTCCAAATAAAGAAGCTTATAATAGAGTTACTCAACCAAAATTTGGAGAAAAATCATTTGACTATATGTTAGATTTTGCAAGAGATTGTAAAAAATATATAAAAGAAGTTGCTTTTTCAGTGGTAGATGAAATATCTCCAGAAGAAATAGAAGAATCTAAACAATTGGCAAAAGAACTTGATATACCATTAAGAATTAGACATAAGAACTAACAAGTAAAATTACAAAAAATTAAGAATCACCTGAATGGTATTTCAGGTGGTTCTTCCTCTTGGATTAACATTTCACAAAATAGATTTCATACCAAACCAAGAATGTATAAATCGTCCAAATCTTTCTCCAACTATCGGAGTTTCCACCAATGTAGTCATCAAAAATCTCATTAATCTCATCTACATTAAAGAATTCCTCTGCCATCTCACTGTGGAATTTATCTCGAATATCCTGGTTATACTGCTCATCAGCTATCCATATACGAATTGGAACAATAAACCCCAACTTATTTCTGAAAGCAATATCTTCTGGCAATACTTTTGCTGCAGCTGTACGGAAGGCAATTTTGTTCTGTTCTTCTTTTACTTTATATTCTGATGGCATTCTTGATGCAATATCAAAGATTCTTGTATCTGTAAGAGGCATTCTGATTTCCAATCCAGCTGCAGTGCTCATTTTATCTACATTAAAATAGATGTCTCCTTCCAGCCATATCTGAATGTCTACATTTGACATGTTAGTAAATGCATCTAGTTCTTCTGTTTCTTCATAAATTCTTTTTACCAGTTCAACAGGAAGCACATCAGGGTTGTATTTCTTAAGAATTTTTTGCTTCTCTTCTTCATTCATAATGTTCGTATTTCCAATATAAAATGTATTCAGATTCTCTCCATAACATTCTGCCTTATGGTATACATTATATCCACCAAAGAACTCATCTGCTCCTTCTCCAGAGTAACAAAGCTTCGTGCGCTTAGCTGCTGCCTTGCATCCAATTGCAAAAACAATAGCAGATGCATCCCCAATTGGCTGCTCCATATGGTACATCACATAAGGTACTGTCGAAAAATATTCTTCAGGTGTAATTATATGTCTGGAATTCCTACGTCCAAGAATATCAGCTGTCTGATTTGCTAATTTTGATTCATCAAACCACTCTTCCTCATAACCACATGAATCTGTTGTTTCTATATCTGACATTGCCAGCACATAAGATGAGTCAACACCTCCTGATAGGAATAACACTGCACTCTCATCATCTGATTTCACCTCTAGCATAATATTCTGAAGTGTTGTATGAATTTCATTTGCCCATTCCTTGAGAGACTTGTTGTAGTCAGGGTGAAACTCAGGCTTCCAATAATGCTCAACACGTACTGTTCTCCTCTGATAGATAAGGTAATGTCCCGGCATAAGCTTCTTCACCCCTCGGAAGAATGTGTTTTCACCTGCCACATATGTAAAAGACATATACATCTGTAGCATTTCTTCATTTAGCTCTTTCACAAATCCTGGTTGTTCCATAATCTTACGAATAGATGAACCATAGAGAAGCTCTCCATTTGCTGTCTCATAATAATAAAAAGGCTTCACTCCAAACTGATCTCTTAGACAGAAGAGTCTCTTTTCCACATTATCCCATAATGCAAAGGCAAACATCCCATGCATGTGATTTGCCATATCATATCCCCAGGTCTCGTATGCTTTCACTAAAATTGCTTGTTCACGTTCCTCTCTAGATAGTGAAGAATCGATTCCAAGTTCTTCACAGAGTACTTTCCAGTTTCGAATATGTCCACTATATTCTAGAATTTTTATCATATGTGTATCTTTTTGTGTTAAATACTTTTCTTCCAAATTTATCATATGTGTATCCTTTCGTATTAAACATTTGTCTTCTGAATTTATTGGATGTTTTTAGATTATTTATTCGCTTATATTGAGATAATACTATTGGTTCACAGTCAACTAATATGTTCTTTCTTAAGGTCACCAATATAATTATCAACTATTATCAGTGTTATAACATTGAATTTTTTATTCTTCATAAGTATTGTCTGCCCTTATATTATCAGCTAAATACAATATATATTACTTTACTTACATATTCTTTAAGAAATTCTGAAGATTTTATAAAGTTTTATATAATATAAAATATTTTTTATGAATGGCCATTCAAGATGCAAAAAAGGCAGAACCTATATAAATACCTTGAAAAATCAAAGTAATATATTCGATCCTGCCTGCATTACCAGTAACATGTCTTTCATTTATACTCTTTTGTACCATCATATTAACATTTACCTGAAATCGCTATCAATACTTTTTAAATTTCCGATATTTTTTTAGTAACAATATCTTTATAATTCATTTTTTATATCAATTAAAGCAATAATAACCATCCACCAATTAATATCAGAATTGAACCTGGTATTTTCTCTTTTATATTTTCTTTAAATATAAAGTGAGCAAGTATTAAAGTTATTATCATAGATACTTGAGAAAATGGTTCTGCTATACTGAGTTCTAAATTATTTAAAGCAATTAATAATGCTAGATAAGAATACCCATTAATAGCACCACTTAAAATCGAAAGTCCTTTCTTATTACTAAAAATTTCATAGATTACTTTTTGTTTCTTTTTAAATGCTAAAAAAACAAATAGATTTAATCCGACAAAAAAGTAAAGTATCGTTGAATACAGTATAGGAGATACTTGAACATAAAATGCCTTATCTAATACCCTTCCTACGGATTGAAAAAATATGTACAAAAACATCAATCTACATGGTAGATTATTTAAAATGGCAGATGCATTTTTTAATAAAGAGCTTACATTTTTTAATATAAATACTCCACCAATCATAATTATAATTCCTGCAACTTTTCCTAAACTAAAACTTTCACCTAAAAATACAACTGATAAAAGTAATAGAAATAGTGAGTTTAAACTGTTTATTGGAGTGACAAGTGAAACTTCACCAGTTGCTAGAGATGTTACATATGCTACTGACCCAATTGAATAAACTAAGCTACTTATATAGCATGGTAGTAAAAAAGACCAATCTCCAACTTTACTCGTTATACTAAATGGTAGTAAACATACTCCACCTATAAAGAAAAATAAAAATGATGAAGCTATATTTTTATAAATATCACCTTCTTCATCACCTAATAATCTTACAACTACTCTTTCAAAGGCTAATAGCACTACTCTAATTAATAGTGCAAAATAAGATATTATCATTTTTGACCTCACTTAAAAATTAATCTGACTTACTGAATATACTTACTAAATCTCATTATTATAAATCAAATCTACCATATGGGCAAATCTTTTGGGTTTTTCAATGTCTTATGTTTAAATACAGGAACCTTAAGCTTTTCTCCTAATTTACGACATTGTTCTTTATAAGCGCCCTTTAACTTATCATGAAAAACTATACCATCAATTCCACCATCAATACTGTCTACACACTTTTCTAATTTTTCAAATCCATCTTCATTATCATACATTCCACTTACAATCCATTGATTTGGTAATACATGTCCAATTGATATATTGTATTCTCTATTTTTTATAATATCTGCAAAAGAATTTTCAAAGTGAACTCCTCCTACACACAGTAAAGTTTTTATAGACTCATCTTTATCAAATACTCTAATTAGAGATTTCGATAATACTTGTATTGCCGTCTTATTATTAAAACTATTACTATTACTTCCTATCTCAATATCTAACATAGGTACAGAATATTCTGTAATTAATTTAGATACTTCCCCATATGTAGTTCCAGACCAGTGAGTTGCTTCTGTTAATGTAGTGAATTCATCAAGAGAGTTTTCATTTTTTATATCTTCAATTGCATTAATTAAGTTTCTAAAATATTTTGGATTTGAATTTCCAAACTCGCCTGTTGGTACATCTCCAATAGTATGAGCTGTTAGAATATTTGCTGGAGCATTCTCTCCTTCATGCCAATTCACAACTCCTGCAAAATCAAAATCTTTGAAATGCTTATTTAAAATTGGCAGATAATATTTATAATCATGACTTATTACATTTTCCGTTTTTACAAACTGGAATAAGTTATTGTTTTTATCTATAAATTCTAATACAAAATTATCATCAACAATAATATCAGTCTGCTTTAAATCCATTACTTCCTCACAACAGTTAATTACATTCTTAGCCACTGGGTCTTTATCTAAATTATTACAAAAGAAGAAAACTGCTTTTTTGTTATTCATCTATAAATCACACTCCTATTATTCAAATACTAAATACTCTCATACTTAAAATCATCTAAATATCACTATATACTCCATTCAATTATTATACATAATATACTACCATACTTATTTTAGCTACACCTCTACCTGAGTTTCTATATATATGTGATACATCAGCTTTAAATCTTATAGAATTTCCACTAGATACAATATAATCCTCTCCATTTATTTTAATAGTTATTTCACCACTAAAAACTGTAATAAACTCTTGAGTTCCTGGAAGTTCAGCATTTGAATCCAATGTTCCACCCTCTTCTATCTCAATCATAAATATTTCAAATCTTCTTTTAGAATCAAATGGAAATATCGGATAACTTACATATTTTCCATCATCCTCAATAAAGTGGTCTACATCCTTTTTATCAACCAATTCTATATCACTTTCTTGTCTTTCCATCAATGATGTAAATGATATTTTTAATCCATTCGTTATTTTCTTGATAGTAGATATAGTTGGATTCACTTCGCATTTTTCAATTTGAGACAACATACTCTTACTTACCCCACTAAGTTGAGAAATTTTATCTAAGCTAAGATGTTTTTCTTTCCTTATCTTTTTTAAATTCTCAGCAATTATTTCATTTAAATTCTGCATAAATTCACCTCTAATATACTTATACAATCCTAAGTATATTTAATTATTTTATCTAAAGACAGTAACTTACCTTAAAATATTTTATTCGATATACTGTACATTATGTTTAATATATAATATTTTTTTAGAAATGTAAATACTATTTTGAAATTTCCTTTAAAAATGAGCAAATAAAAAAGCCAGTAGCCCATATTTTTTTAAGCTACTAGCTTTTATTATCATAAAATTATATTTTTATATTTTAACTATAAAACTTAGATGCTCCTATCAGTTGTCTTTTGGAAACAATCTTAGCTAGATTAGCTAATGAAGATATTTTTATATCCTTAAAAGAAACTAAAAATACAAACTTAAAATCAGTGAATTCTTGATTTATATTATATATATCAAAATAGCATCTCAAATTATCAAATAGGTAATTTTCTTGCAAATCTGCCTCTATTTCATCAGTAGCATCTTTTAAATATGCTCTTACATCTTCAAATAAGACATTGAAATAAGACTCATCTATTTCCTCACCTAATTCTTCTAATATTTCTTCTATATCTAAATCATCCATATCAAAAGAATTTCCTGTTAATTGACAATCAAACACCAATATATTCTCCTGATTTATAGTATTTGATATATCTTGTACATATTCAAAGTCTGGACGTAATTCTAAAATATCTTTTATCTCACTACTCTTTACATGAATTTTTCCTTTTCTGTTTTCTAGTTTTAAATCTATCATATGCTCCCCCTTTCAATTTATAAGTCTTTTAATTACTTTGTTCTATAATCTTTTTAATATCTATCCAGTTATTAACTCTAATTATGTTTTGATGTTCAATATCTTTATTATAGTTAGTATCTAAAAGTATTACTTTAACACCTGCATCAGCTAATTGGACTGAGTTTAAAGGGTTATCTTCTATAAAGATATCACAACTCAGTTCTCTTGCCTTTTCAACTTTATAATCACTTCCTAATAAGTAAACATCTATATCTAAAATTCCTTGTCTAATTAACCAGTTTTTAGTTACATCAGTTAAGCATTCATGTCTAGCAGTTACAAAATATAAATTATGCCCCTTAGATAATTCATCTATTACTTCAATAGCTCCTTCTACAATTTCTGCTTCATCATATGAATGTACATACTTATCATTAAATTCTGTATATACATCCCTTATTCCTGAACCATATAATTCTTCCCAATTGTGAGTTATACACTCTGACTCTGTAATGTTTTTATTGAAGATATCATTTAGGTATGGAAGAAAATGATAAGGACTAGTTATTGTTCCATCTATATCAATACATATATTTAATTTGTTCATTTTTACCTCCATGTAACATTTATTGATTTTATTAATCAAATATTATAGCACAGCTTTAATTATAAATCAAAATCACATATATGACTATACCTATATAATACCAAAAAGCTTGCATATTTAAGCAAGCTTTTTGTAAATTTTACATTTTCAACTAATATATAAGTTTTTCTAAAGTTGGTTCTACTCCAAATTGTGTTTTTAGTTCTCTATATTCATTTAATGCTTTTTCATTATTTATTTTAGTTTTTATCGCTCTTATCATTAAATTTTTTGGTGTATCTAATGGGGATATGTATTCTACCACAGAAGTATCGTATCCATTTCCTTCTAACAATAACGTTCTTAAACCATCAGTTATTAAGTCTGCAAATCTAGCTTTAAATACTCCATGTTTTAATATTGGTTCCATAGCTTCATATTTATATTGTCCTAATAACTCCTTATGACAGCATGGTACTACTACTATAGCTTCTGACTTTGCTCTAATCCCTAGTCCTATAGCCATATCTGTTGCTGTATCACAAGCATGTAAGCTTATTACAAGGTCAACATCTCTATTAGGTGTATAATTAGTTAAATCCTCTTTTATAAATAACATATTTTTATAGCCTAAATTTTTAGCCATCTTCTTTGAAGCTTCTATAACTACATCTGAATAATCTATTCCTATAAAATAACAGTTTTTCTTTAATACTTCTTTTATATAGAAGTTTAGTACAAAACTTAGATATGATTTACCACAAGCACAATCTAATATTGTTATACAGTCTTTGTCTTTTATTTCTTTTAAAATATTGTCTATAAGCTCCACAAAGTGGTCTATTTGATTATACTTTCTTATTTTATCATTTTTTATTTTACCATCTTTTGTAAGTACTCCAATTTCTTTTAAAAGTGCATTTGCTTGTCCTACTTTTACATAGTACTCTCTGTTTTTTATTTGAGATGCTGTAAATTCATCTATTTTTGGTACTTCTTCTTTATTATCTAGATACTTTACATTTACTTTTTTATTGTCTCCTTCTATTACGACAATAGTACCTCTTTCAATATATCTAAATACTAGTGCATCATAATTTTCAGCTTCTTTAGATATACTTTTTAACAATTCACTAAATGTATATAACTCTGATTTACCTTTAAAATTAAATTCGTACTTACCTTCTTCTTCTGTTGCAATTCCTTTAAATTCTTTTCTTCCTGATTTAAAAACTACTTCTAATTCAATAAAAAAATCTTCATTTTCAAGGTTTCTCTGAGTAATCCCCATAAAAAACATATTTAGTTTTCCTATACTCTGCTTATTCATCCTAATCTCCCTTTTAACTTATCTCTTTAACTCTTATTAATCAATCGTATTTGACCCATCTATTTCTTCATTTAAATCATTCAATCTATTTTTAAAACTTTCTATCTGCTTATCTGATAAATCAAGATACTCAGTTATCTTGCCTATATATTTAGGACTTTTAGTATTTATTAATTTTAAGGCACTATCCATAGACTTTTGTCTAAGTTCATATGCCTTTTTTACATCATCTCTAGCACTACTTAATACCTTTGTATATTCATCCTTAGAAAGTTCTGGGATTTGCATATTCTCATATTCTTCTATAACTTCTTTACATTTATTTCTAGCATTTGTAACATCTTTTTTTATACTAGATAATTTAGTTATATTTTTTGCAATATCCTTAGTATAAGGTATACATTCTCTCATTGGTACTAAAGCTACTCTTTCTATATTATAAATTTCTTTCTTGAAAATTCCTATACTTTCTAGGTCTATTTTTTTAATATCTTCACTATCATTTTCTTTACTTATATAATTATCATTGTTTTCTTCAGTATTTCCTTGTTTTTCTGATTCACTATTTGTTGAAGTATTTCTTTCTAAATCATTATTCTTTATTACATCTTGTTTGTTTTCTTCTTTATTATTATCTGTACTTTGTGTATTTTTATCTTGTTTATTATCTACTTTTTTGTTGTTGGATTCTTTACTATTTTTTTTATCTTGTTTTAAATCACTATCTTCTTTTTCATCAAAATTTGATACATATTTTTCATCATATGTCTCATCAGAAATATAATTATGATAATACATAGATTCTTTTATCTTATTAAGTCCACTCATATAGATGTTACTTATCATTATTGTTGTAGCTAACACTACATAAATACTACTGTAGATACAAGACCTCTTAAAATTCTTGTAATTTCTGAATATCACTATCAAAGGAATAAGATATAAAAATATAAAAACTAATATCCACCTCATAAATCGTGTCTCCTTTCTCAAAACCGAAATCCCTCAAATATTTATTTTTAATCGTGTATCTTATAGTATTTACCAATTTATGTTTTTTAATCGTGAACTTTTATTAAATTAAATTCTGTATAATCACAAGATGCTAATATATATTCAACTCCATTTCGAATCCCTTTTAGACCCATTTTAAAAGACTCTTTACCATGCAAGTGACCATAAATCACCTTTTCAACATTATATTCTTCATATAATTTTGTAAACAAAGACTCCTCTAACCTATCATTTGTAGGAGGATAATGAGTGATTACTATTATTTTAGAATAACCTTTTTTATGTGCAGACTCTAATGACAGCCTTAATCTATTTTCTTCTCTTTTATAAACTTTTTCATCCGTCTCATCAAATTTAACATCATTAGGACATATCCAACCTCTGCCTCCACAAATTGCATAATCTCTATATTCATAGAAATTTGTTTGAATAAAACGCATATTTTCATATAGCTTATTCAAACTTGTAACTGTTGTCCACCAATAGTCGTGATTTCCCTTTATAAGTATTTTTTTACCTGGAAGTTCATTTATTATGTCTAAATCTTTTTTAGCTTCTGATAAATTAATTCCCCAAGACGTATCTCCTAATACTAACACTACATCTTCCTCTGTAACAACCTCTTTCCAATTATCTATAATCTTTTTTTCATGACCATCCCAATTACTGCCAAAGATATTCATTGGCTTATTTACTGATGTTGAAAAATGTAAGTCACCTATTGCATATAAACTCATAACATCATTCCTTCCTTGATTAAACTAAATAGGCTGTCTCTTCTTAGAAATTATTTTCCATTAAGAGGCAGCCCCATTAATATTTAGTAAATTTTCTATAAGTAGCTTTATTGAACCACTCTATCATCTACCTTAGTATCCTTATATTGCTCTAATAACATATCTATTTCTTGTTTTAATTCTAAAATTTCGGTTATGTTTTTGTCTGTTTCAGTTCTATCCAACTTTCTTTGATACTGCATAGCTTTATGTGTATCACCTAAGTCATATAACTCTTGTATTCTATTTAGAGTGTCTCTAATGGCTATAGACTTCATTTGATACATAGCCTGAGCTTTCATTATATCCTCTCTTATTTCACTCATTTCTTGGTCTAAGAGAAACGCAGCATCAGACGCTCTTCTAAGTCTTTCTGCTAGAGTCTCAGGTATGTAATGGTCATATTTATATTTTAATGAATGTTCTATTGTAGCCCAGAAATTCATTGCAAGAGTTCTTATTTGTATTTCACATATAATTTCTTTTGAGCCCGCAATTGAGTTTATAGGATATTTTATTATAACATGATAGCTTCTATAGCCACTATCTTTGTAGTTTGTAATATAATCTTTTTCTCCTATTATAGTCATATCATTTCTTACTTTTATCAAATCAACTATAGAATATATATCTTCAACAAACTGGCACATTATTCTTATACCAGCGATATCATCAATTTCAGTTTCTAAATCTTTTGCATTTAGCCTTTTTAACTTAGATATTATGGAAGATATTTTTTTTGTCCTTCCTGTGACAAATTCTATGGGAGAATATTCGCCTTTTGCTAAATATTCTTTTCTTATATTTTTAAATTTTATTTTCAATTCTTCTACTGCATGTTCATAAGGCGCTAGTATTTCATTCCATTTTTCGTATTCCATATTGCTCACCCTTTATTTGTTTTTTATGACCTTCTTTATTTTATCATAATTTATTTTGTTTTTGTATAGTAAAGCAATTCTCCATCCTCTAAGATATACCCTATTTCGTCTAAATCAATTAGGTAACTTATAACAGATACCAACGAAGATTTAAAAAAATGATACTCTTTATAATTATTGCTTAAATTATTGTTATTTATAATATTTTTTAGTAAAATTTCTAAAGATTTTGGTTTTTCAAGTAACTGTCTTATTTGGTATAAATATTTCTCTAAAGCATTCAAATGCTTTTCTATTAATTTATAAGCATCTTCTTTTGATATCACTTGTTTTCCATGACCCAAAACTAAATACTCAAAATCTATACCTTTTAACTTTTCTAATGAGTTCATTTGTTCTTGTATATCATATAAAAATAAGAAATCATATTTTGATAGAATTTCATCTCCTATCAAAAGGTCTCCCACAAAAATCACCTTATCTTTAGTTAAAATGGCTATACTTCCAGGTGTATGTCCCTGAAATTCAATTATATCAAACATTTCATTATTTAATTCCAGCCTACCTGCATCTATAGTTTTATCTATTTCTATATCATCTAACATTTTACTTTTTAAAATATTATCCATAAATATATTGCTTTTCCCCCCAACAATATACTTTGAAAATAACTCTGGGTTTTCTATATATAACTTATCGTATTTTGATGACATTACACACACATCTTTATAATGTTCTTTAAATTGATTACATGCCCCATAGTGGTCATCATGGCCATGAGTATTTATAATATATCTAACTTGTATTTTATTTTCATCCAATACTTTGGTTACTCTTCTGGGCCTCGAACCACATAATCCTGGGTCTATCATAAGTGCTGTATTATCCTCAAACACATATATTCCTGTATTTGTACCACCTTTTATAAAGAAAGTATTTCCTTTTACTTTTGTTAGATTCACCATCTTCACCTCATTTTGACAATATTTATACTACAAGTTATTATTTATTTAATATAAGACTCTAGTAGAATAAGCCTTTTTATTCTATTAATAGTTCTTTTTTTTATTTTAGGTTCTTTAGATATCCTTATTTTTACATTATATGCTAAATCTCTGTAAAATAGCGATTCTATAAAATATTCAACTATACCTCTATCCTTAAAATCTATATCTATAATGCTATTAGAATAAAGTTTTGAATCTAGTATCATAAGTTTATCAAAAAAGCTTAATCTCTCAGATTTGCTCAAATAACCTTTGCCTGGAATAAAGCTTTCACAATAATCTATTCTATAATTTACCACTTCATCATTTATTTCAAATCCATATTGTCTCTTCATCAACTCTTTATAGTCATTATTTTTCTTAGTGACATTATCTAGATTTTTGTTATAGTCCGCTTTTTTCCAATGTCCAAATAATCTGCAATTTAGTGGTCTAACTTCATATATTAAACACCTATTATCGTCGTCTTTGAATGGACATGAATTTTTTTTGGAATACTCTTCAAAATAATAGTCTACTATTTTACTTATACATCTTCTTCTTAAATCCGCTCTATCTTCAAGATAACAAAATATATTCAAAAACTCAATTAAATTTATACCTACTGATTCCATGCAACAATTACCACAACCAGAACAATTTCCAGTTGGTAAGGATTCATATACATCATTTAGTTCATTAAAGAGCTTATTTTTAGTGGAATAATCTATACAATTTAAAATATCTTTATTTTTTATACTAGTCATTATTATTACTCCTTGTTATAATTATTAAGTTAATACAAACAATTATTATAACATATTTTTTAAATTTAATCGCATGAGGAGGCATTTTATGAATAGATATACAAAAATCATTAATATGATGGGAAGTTACTATACAAAAGACTTTGAAAAAGAAAAAAAGAATGTAGTAAAAGTTAGAGAAGTTAAAGAAGACACTGTTAAAAAATTTTTCTTACAAGGTGACTGTGAAGTTCTAGTAGTATTTGAAGATACTGGCAAAGAAATACTTATTGACGATTTTTCTCCTGAAGAAGATATCAAAAAATACTTAGGAGTAAAATTTATAAATAAAAAAAGATAGTTATTAAAACCAATCATCTAAAATATATAATAATAACTACATGTAGTTATTATTATATATTTTCACAATCGAAAGTTATCTTTTATCTCTTTTTTAGACTTTAAGATAGCTTTTTTTCTATTTTTTGTAAAATAATTCCATAATCCACACTAATATTTCACAAAATGATATAATATAACAAATAGATAAATTTTTTAAGTTTCTTAATACTTAATATTTTGCGAGGTGATTTTATGCAAATTTATTTTAGAGTTAAAGCTGTTGGCAAACGTAGACCTATGCTAGAACTTACCCCCTTTGATTTATCTGACAACATCAATTGCCTAAAAGAGGCTATCTCTGAAATTGTATCTAAAAATGTTCTTGAATATAATGAAAAGACCCCAGAAAAATCAATAATAAGCTTTTTAACTAGCGAAGAGATTGAGTCTCAAGCTACCATTGGAAAAGTTGGATTCGGCTCTATCTACAATGAAAACAAACAATCTGTAGAAAAAGCCATAGAAGTTGCACTACAAGCATTTGAAGATGGAATCTATAAAGTTCTTATAAACGAAGATGTTATTGAAGAACTCAATTCTCCTATAAATTTAAAAGATGGTGATATATTCACTTTTATAAGACTCACTCTACTTGCTGGAAGGATGTTTTAAAATAAATAAATTGGAGGTACATAAATGTCAGAACGTACTAGAGTAGAAAAAAATCCTAAAATAATTGAAGATTTTAAAAACAATTTTACTAAATCTTCTTCAAAACCATATTACGACTTAGCTAAATCTCTTTGGGATTGTGTAAAGGATGAATCATACTATTATGATGTAAAAGATGAAAATAAATTCTTAGATATGATAAAAAAATACTATAATTGTTATTACTACGAAATTGAAAGTGTAGACACTTTACTTTCTGGCCCTTTAAAAAATGCCTTAGAATTAATGTTTTCTCCTGAACAAGTAGAAGAACTTTGCCAATTAATTAAAAGAAAAATGAATTATCCATATTCAGGAGGATACTATCGTAAAGGATATCGCTCAAATAGACTTAAAGATTATTTTAGAAGTATAATTAGGCTTATTTCACATTATGTTAGTTTGATATATCATGATTTTTCTGTCTTAGATTATCTTACACTTCCAGATAAAGTTCTTCAATATGACTATATAATGAGTGATAAAATCGCACTAGAAATAGATAAAGGAAATAATGATGTCATCAACGCTTTAGAAGAAGTAATTTTTGGAGAAAATCAAACCGCCCTACTTACTAGACAAATGATAATTGGTATTATGAAAAGTCATAGTGAAAAGTGCTATGAAATGCTTTCTAAACTTCTTCTCGCAGCTAAACAACAAGAAGGTCTTAGACAACAAATTGTAGAAAGTCTAGATGAAGGTACAATTCCTGCATCTATCTATATGTTAAAAACTATCTTAGATAACAATTTAGAAAGATTTAGTTCTGTTATAAGAGCTTTGGATACATGGACAGGACTTGGTTTTTCAGACCAAAAACCTGGAATAATTCGTAAGTGCTTAGAACTTTCATATAAATCATTGACTGATGAAGGGTTTCGTATGGAGTCAATTAACAGTAATGATAACCTTGAAATTTATTTTGCTTTATGGGCAACTGCAACTTACAATATCTACGATTCCTACTCTCTTATTGAAAATTTACTTTCACATGATGAAAAGTACAAAAAACTTGTGGCACTTTACTTCTTATCAAACACAGAAAGTACATATTTCAAACACTCTGTTGCATCTAAAAATATTAAAGGTGACGATTTAGAGATACTTGCATGGGTAGTTAGAAACTTCTATGTAGAAAGTTCTGTTGGCTACTATTATAATTGGCAAAACAGAAAAGTTGATTTTGACTTATCAGATTCTCCTATTGATAAAAACTTTGAAGCTAGAAAGGAACAATTTGAAAATCTAAAACATACCTTAGAACTTTTAAATTCAAAAACTAAGGAATTTTCTGGCAGTGTATTTCCATGGTCTTGGGTTGAAATTTCTTCTCACAATATACTTAGGTGCATGATGACATTAACAGCATATGATATGAATACTCAATTTATGGATGTTCTAATGGATAACTGTCATCTTATGAGTTCAGATTTAAGAGCTTCACTTATAGCTAATTTTATAAATGAGCCAAAAACAGATAAACAACGTAGTTTCTTATTAGAATGTTTGAGCGATAAGAGTGTTTCCAATAGAGAAATTGTATTAAGTTTACTTAAAGAACTTGACTTATCAGATGTAGAGTTAGACAGAATAAACAACTTGCTTACTTTAAAAACAAGTTCCATCAGACAAACAGTAATAAAGATTTTACTTGAACAAGATGATTTAAAGCTAGAAAATATTGCTTCTTCTCTAATAAAATCTTCAAATTCGCAAAAATGTCTTGGAGGACTTGAAATTGTAAATTTATTAAAAGACAGTCCTGATAGACAAGAGCTATATAATAAACTTATTTTATTAGTGGAAAGTGTTGATAAGTCTAAAAAGAATACATCTCAAGTTCAGATATTAATTGATAATTTATTAGGTAAAGCAAAAAATGATTATTGTAAAGAAAATGGATTTGGAATATACAACCCTGAAAATAAGGTCCAAATTCCTGAACAATTTGATTTTAAATGCGATTCCTCTAGTCCATCAAAACTTAATAAGATTATTTCCAATTTAAGCTTATCTTCTAATGAGGATTCTGTTTCTATATCAACTAAAAAAGAAGCTAAGAAAATTCTGGATGTAGATATAAATAAAATATTAAAAGTATATGAAAAATTTAATGAACTTATCATTGAAAATGCAGATTATGAGTATGAAGTTGAGAGATGGTCAGGTAATATGGATAAAATACTTTTAGGTTACTCTACATATAATCTAACTCCTATTAAACGTATAACTGGAAATAATAAGGATACTATTGATAATTATCCATTAGCTGAGCTTTGGAGAGAAACTAGCAAGAAACTTCATTTAGATTATAAAACAATCCTTGAGATTTTATTTTATAGTATACGCCCATGTGCTTATCATGAGATAGAGAAAAGTTGGTTTTCATCTATATATTCAAATGTCCTTGATGAAAAAAAACAAAAGAAATTATATTCAAAATTAGAGAAATTAAAATTTGATGTTCTTACAAGAAGAATACTTTCAGTATTACTAAATGAATTTGACCAGAAAGAAATGTTCGAATACTGTTTGGATACATATTACAAACTAAGAAACCTATTAACTACTGAACAATGTAAAAAGCAAAGAGTTGAGTTTACTAAAAACTACTATAGACAAAATGAATACTGCCCTGCTTTAGATGCCCCAATTTTGAACTATTGGCTTGGAAAGGCACATTCATTTATTCATGATGATATTTCCTTTACTAAGTTCTTCTACACTACATTTGCAAATTATCAACTTCTAGAATATAAATTCCCATTTTATACTAATATAGATATATTTGCTCGTGCATATGAATTGGGATTAATGACTGAGGAACAAATCAATCGAGAAATTGTAACTGGATACAATGCAACAAATATAGTACGAATTTTAACGAATCCTAGATGGAGTGGTGATACATTAGAAAAACATCCATGGCTTGAAAACAATATAAAAACTGTTACAAATAGGATTATAGAAATTGAATCACGTAGAGGTGATATGCCAACAGAAGTTTCTCATCTAGCTGATAATATACAACATTTTGAAGGTATGAATTATTTTGTAAATATCTTAGTTGCTCTTGGTAAAGAAACTTTCCAGAGAGGATATTCATATGGCAGTAATTATTCAAAAAAAGATGTTTTGAGTTCTCTACTTAAAAATTGTTATCCTACTAAAGAAGATAATTCTAAGGAATTAAAAAATTTACTTAAAACTACTGATATTACTGAATTAAGATTAATAGAAGCTGCTATGTATGCTCCTCAATGGGTAAACATAATTGAAAAATATTTAAACTGGAAAGGTTTAAAGAGTACAATTTGGTATTTCCATGCACATATAAATGAAGGATTCTCTGCTCAAAAAGAATCAGAGGTTGCTCTATTCTCTCCTATATCACCACAGAGTTTCATGGATGGAGCATTTGATGTAGATTGGTTTTTGGATTCATATAAAACTATTGGAGAAGAAAGATTCAATATCCTTTACAAATCAGCTAAATACATAACTAGTGGCGGAAACTCTCACAGACGTGCACAGCTTTATGCTGATGCTACACTTGGAAAGCTTGATAAAGACATGCTGATGAAAGAAATTGAAACAAATAGAAATCAAGATAAATTGAGAAGTTTCTCTTTACTTCCTATGAAAAAAGGTGACCTTAAAGAAGCAACTTTCCGTTATGAATTTATTCAAAAGTTTGCTAAAGAAAGCAAACAATTTGGTGCACAACGTCGTGAAAGTGAATCAAAAGCTTGTGCAATAGCAATGGAAAACTTAGCTAGAAGTGCTGGTTTTGAAGATATCAATCGTATGATGTGGGCTCTTGAAACGGAAAAGCTAAATGAAGTTGCTCATATGTTTAAACCAAAAGATATTGATGGAACTTCACTTTGGATAGATGTTGATGAAAAAGGAAAAACATCTATAAAAGTCCAAAAAGGCGATAAGGCTTTAAAAAGTGTGCCAAAAGCACTTGCAAAACATCCATATGTACTTGAACTTAAATCAGTACAAAAAGATTTAAAAAGTCAGTATTCTCGTGCAAAACAAAGTTTAGAGCAAGCTATGAAAAATGAAACAGTATTTACAGTTAAGGAAATATCCAATATTTATAAAAACCCAGTTATTTGTCCTTTAGTTAAAAATCTAGTTTGGGTATGTGATGATACTATTGGATATATCTATAATGATAAGTCTAAGTTCTTTATTTGTGATACAACTGGTGAATCTTATAGATTAACTGCAAAAAATAAATTAAAACTTGCACATCCAGTTCATCTATTTGAATCTGGTAAGTGGAGTGAATTCCAACATGACTTATTTGATAAGCAAATTGTTCAACCATTTAAGCAAGTGTTCCGTGAATATTATAGAATAAATGCTGATGAATTGTCTGAAAAAACTATATCTCGTAGATATGCTGGTCATCAAATCCAGCCAAAGAAAACGGTAGCACTTCTTAGAAATCAACTTTGGACTGTTGACTATGAGGAAGGTTTACAAAAAGTATTCTACAAAGAAAATATAGTAGCAAAGATGTTTGCACTTGCAGATTGGTTTTCACCAGCAGACATTGAACCTCCAACTATTGAAACAGTAGAATTCTTTAATAGAAAGACTTATAAAAGCTTAGAACTAGCTTCTATACCTCCAATTCTTTTCTCTGAAGTTATGCGTGATATAGACCTTGTTGTAAGTGTTGCTCATGCTGGTGGTGTTGACCCTGAGACAAGCCACTCTACTGTAGAGATGCGTATAGCTATTGCTAAAGAGCTACTATTATTATTAAAGATTAAAAATGTCAATTTTGAAGGCTCTCATGCTCTTATAACAGGTAATTTAGGCGATTATTCTGTACACATGGGTTCTGGTATTGTACATAAAAAAGGAATGGGTGCTTTAAATATACTTCCTGTACATTCTCAAAGTAGAGGTAAGATATTCCTTCCATTTGCTGATGAAGACCCTAAGACTGCTGAGATTATGTCTAAGATATTATTGCTTGCTGAAGATAATAAGATTAAAGACCCTAGTATCTTAAGCAATTTATAAATATAAAACTATCTCTAAAATATATTGGACTTTATAATTTTTTAAAGAAAGTCCAATATATTTTACACTATAACTTATATAATTAACTTATAATTACAAATAATTTTTATATAAACTTTTCTTATATATCATCTTTATAGTACTTATTGTATAACGCTAAAAGAATTTGTTCTTCTCTTTTCACTAGAATCTTTTAACCCTATAAAATCTATATAGAAAATCTTTTTCTAGAGATTTGTTTAATATGGCACTTTCTTGAAAATTTATAAACCTTATCTCTAATGAAGATTTATTTATAGGTATAACCTTATGTATAAACCTTAAATTTACTATGTATTGTCTATGAGTCATAAAGAAATTAGGAGGTAGGCGTTTTTTTAAGTCATCAAAGTTCTCATAAAACTTTATTATATCTTCATCTTTAGTGTGTAGATTAATTGCTCTTGAATTTTTCTCAAACATAACTATATCATCAAAATTAATCATATGTATCTGCTTCCTTATTTTATAGACAAAAAGAGTGTCTTCTATAAAATTATTATTAGCAATTTTATGGGAGTTAATATGGTCTATTGCTATATTAATTGAATCAAGTATTTTTTCTTTTTTAAATGGTTTAACTACAAAATCTATAGGATGCACTTTAAAGCTTTCAAGACTATAATCAGCAAAACCTGTCACAAATACTATATGTATATCCTTATCTATAGAAAGAATTTCTTTAGCAGAAGCAATCCCATTTTTATATGGCATATCAATGTCAATAATCAACAAATCTATTTTCTCGTTTTTTATAAATTCAATTGCCTCTATACCATCCTTAACTTTTTTAACGTAATCTACGTATCCAGATTCTTTAACTATATTTGCTATATCATCTCTTACAATTTTATCATCATCGCAAATCAAAACTTTTATCATAGACTTTTCTCCTCCTAACTAATAATATTTTGGGATTAAGATTACAAATTCAGTTAAAAAATCATCACTATTTACAAGTATACTATAATCATACTTATCTAATATGTTTTTAACTAGATGTAGCCCATAACCCCTATCTTGCCCTTCTTTAGTACTAAAGCCATCCCAAAATATACTTTCAACATTATGTATTTTAGGACCATTATTTTTTATAGCTATAATGTACTGAAATTCATCTTCATATGCATGTAATCTTATATATTTCTTTTCCTTTTTTATAGCAGACAAAGACTCTATTGCATTGTCTATTATATTTAATAGTACTGAACTCATATCATTAGGTTCAATCTCTAAATTATCCATAAAATCTTGAATGTAGACATCAAAAGATATATCCTTTTCAAGACATTCCTCATATTTTAATGAAGCTATAGCATCTAAATAAGATACTTTTCCATACCTTGAATTTTTTGATTTAAAACTATTTGATATATTCATTATATATTCTTTGGCATCTTCATCTAACCCAGTATTTAATAGAGAATACACTACTTGCAAATGTTTCAAATAGTCATGTTTTTGACTTCTTAATTTGACGATTATATTATCCTTATGATTTATTTTACTATCTAGTTTTTGTAGTTTGGATTCTTGCTCATTGTTATTATTTATCAATCTTATAAATTTAAATCCTATATAACAACTTAACATAATTAAAATTAAAAAAAGTATAATATTTAATACTCCTTCAAGTAAAGAATTATAGCCTAAACTTAATTGTATATATTGAATACCCCCCATGAATAAAATCCATACAAAACACGATATAAAAAATGTTAATAGTCCTCTTTTTAATATGTCTAATTCTTTGTAAAACCTGTACTTATTCATTATAAGGTTACTAAATATAAACAAAGCTAATATTACTACAGGAAATATAAAATTGTTCTCCATAATTCCCCTCCCCTCTGCAATTTATATGAGAATTATATCATTTAAAAAAAAATATGTAAAAAGTCAAAATTTACATATAGCTTAATTAAACTTGTAAAAATACATATAAATTTATACAATTAACTACTTAAAACTTGAAAATACTTACTTTGCTATATATTTTAAATAAATATATAATTGATTTAGTTAAGAAAGGAAGTGGTAAATATGAAAGATAATCTGAAAATAGTACTAAGGTACATAAAAAGTTATAAAGCTAGATCTTTAGCAATTGCTCTGAGTATAATTCTTGCTACATCACTTATTGTTGGTATTGGTACCCTCTCAAGAAGTGCTCAGCAAGCAGATGTAGATAGAATGAAAAGAGAAACTGGAGCTGACCATGTATACTTTAAAAATGTAAAGAGAAATCAATTAGAATCCATAAAATCTAGCAAAGATATTAAAAATCTAGGTATAACATCTTACTATGCGTCTACAGATGTTAATGAAAAATTACCTATAAACATACTACATGCAAATAAAAATTACTTGACTAGTCATTCTAAACTTATAAAAGGTCGATTTCCAAAAGCTAGCAATGAGGTGGTAGTCGAGAAATGGATTTTAAATAGTATGGGTTTAAAACCAGAGATAAATCAAGACCTTACTTTTAAATTATATCAAAAAGAAAATCCAGAAACTTTTAAAGTTGTTGGAATACTTGAAGATAGATTTATAGAGAAACAAAAGGGGATGTGTGAAATTTTTTTGAATCTCAATGAATCAAAATTGGATAATTTTACAACTTATATTGAATTTAATGAAGACAGTAATATAAATACAAACATAGACAATATAGCAAAAAATGCTATATTGGATAAGGAAAGTGTGAGAAGAAACTCAATGCTTATAGAGTCTACCATGAAAAATGGTACTTTAGATGACTCAAGTAAATATACTGCAATTGCTATGAGCCTATTTTCTGGTATTGTAATATATAGTATCTATGTTATATCAATATACCAAAGAATACAGGAATATGGTGTCTTAAGAGCTATTGGATCCACTAATTTTAGGATTTTTAAACTTATGTTTTATGAACTTTTCATACTTGCTTTGATAGCAATGCCTATAGGTATATGTACAGGCATGGGGGGTGCACAAATATTTAATAGGTCTGCAGGAAATATTCAATTTGAAGGAAATATAAAGGTTACACCTTTTGTTATTCCAGATAAAATAATCCTCTTATCAATTGCATCTACAATACTAATAATACTAATTATAAGTTTCTTTACATACTTAAAAATAAGAAGAATTTCTCCTATTGATGCTATCAGAAAAACTTTTGGAACTAATAAAAATGTAACCAAAGTTAATTCTTTAATATCAAAATTAACTTTAAATATATCAGTAACAAAATCTATATCTGCGAAAAACATCTTTAGAAATAAAAAGGGCTTCATTATAATTGTATTATCTATGAGTATAGGAGGTATAATCGTCATAAAAGACAATTATAAATCTTCTTTTTTAGATGTCCAAAACAAAAGCTCTCAAGAACAAACATATATGAATGCAGATTTTATTCTATCAAATACTTTTTCCAATGAAACTGGTAACAATACTTCTTTCAAGGATATAAAGGGTTTTAATGATAATCAAATAGATAAAATAAAAAATATAGATGGAATTGACAAAGTCAAAACTGCTAGTATCTTAAACACGAGAATAGAGGTAGATAAAATAAATAGATTAGATTACTACGAAGCTATAAATTCAACTCTTTATTATAAGGAATATCCTCTATTTACAAAAAATAATACTACTGGAAAATATACACTAAAGCAAAAGCTAAGAGGTTATAATGATGAGATGATAAAGTCATTAGAAAAATACTTAGTAAGTGGAAATATAAACTTGAAAAAAATGAAAAAAGAAAACTTAGCTATAGTATACGTACCAGAAATTTCTAAAACGAAAAAATACCAGAAGACTTTTACCCATGGTAAAGGAACACCAGCTGTAGATATAAAAGTAGGCGATACTATAAAAGTCAAATATCCAAATGGTAGAATAGATATGGACCTTTATGAAAGTCAAAAAGATAATTATGAATACCTAGAATATGAATTTAAAGTTGGAGCTATTGTAAATTATCCTTTTGCAGATAGTAATACGTACTCTGGAGATGATGGTGTAGATGTAATAACGAGTAGCGAATATCTAAAAAAATTAACTGGTGTAGATAAGTATAACTTAGTTTATGCAGACCTTAATGAAAATGCAAACAGTAAAAAAATAAATAAACTTTTAGGTAAAATTGGAAGTGAAGTCGCTGGAACTACAACAATAGATATGATGGTAGAAAAAGAAAACTCTGATAAGATGACATCTAGATCCATGATTTATAATTATGGCATAGTAGCAATAATGTTCATAATTAGTGTGCTTAACATAATAAATAACATAAGTTATAACTTAACTTCAAGAACTAGCGAATTTGGAATGTTAAGGGCTATTGGTATCTCTGAGAGAGAATTTAAAAATATGATACTCTATGAGGGAATATTATATGGAGTACTCTCAAGTGTAATTACCATCGTGTCAGGACTTATAATACAATTTAAAATGTATTATCTACAGGACTTTGCATCATATGGATTAGATTTTACAATAGATTACAAAATATATATACTAGTTGTTTTAGCAAATATAATTGTAGGTATTCTAGCTACATGTATTCCATCAAGGAAGATAAATAAAATTAGTATAGTTGAAGCTATAAACATCACAGAATAGGAGGGGTAATTATGCCTATATTGGAAACTATTAACTTAGGTAAGATTTATGGAAAAAAGGAAACATCTGTACATGCACTAAAGGATGCAAATTTAAAAATAAATAAGGGTGAATTTGTTGCGATAATTGGTCCAAGTGGAAGCGGTAAAAGCACATTTCTACATTTAGTAGGAGGTCTTGAGAGACCAAGTAATGGTACTATAAAAGTCGCTGGTAAAGATATATGTTGTCTTTCAGATAAAGAACTAGCAAGATATAGAAGACAAAAGGTAGGATTTGTATTTCAACAGTACAATCTAATTCCTGTATTAAATGTAAAAGAAAACATAGAATTGCCACTAAAGTTAGACAATAAAAAAATCGATGAAGAATACATAGAAGACCTTATAAATCTATTAGGTCTTAATGAAAGGAAAAATCATCTTCCTAATCAATTATCTGGTGGTCAACAGCAAAGAGTTGCAATTGCACGTGCTTTATCTGCAAAACCAAGTATCATCTTAGCAGATGAACCAACAGGAAATTTGGATAGTAAAACTACAGAAGAGGTCATGGATTTACTAAAAAGTTCTATAAAAAAATATAACCAAACGCTTATCATAATAACACATAATGAAAATATTGCTAGAAAAGCAGACCGAATTATATCTATAATAGATGGAGAGCTTAGTTAAACTAACACTCTAAAACTACTTATAGAAAAGAGGATTTAAATGTTATTAGTTTTAGGTAATTTAAATTTAGACTTGGATTTTGACTACAGAATAATAAGAGAAGATAATGATGATGTAGATATATTTATAGATATTAATTATCGTAGCTTAGATATAGATACTGATGGCTCTAACTTATTTAATTCTAGAATCCAATTCCCATTTGTAAGAGCATTAATTCTAAGGTTGAATAAAAACAATCATTGCATGACAATTCATTTGTTAAGAGATATAGATTTATTTTCTGCCTTTGCTAACTTCGAGGTAGATTACAGCGACTCTGTAATAAATATAAAAAATCAAAATGAGAAAGTTATTCTAAATAAATCTATCAAAAAGTAATAAGGGGGCCTTAATAGGCCCCAGTTTTTTTGTTTTCTATACCTATTATATCATGATAAATAGATTAGTCAATAGAATTTTCTGAATATTTTTATAATTTTTTCATAAAGTTTTTTATATATTTTGCTTTAAAATTATATGTAATAAAAAAATTTTGTGACTAATTTTAAAGTTAATTGATTAAATATACATATTCAAAATTAATATGAATTTTCTTACCTTTTATCACTTTTATTTAGGTTTTAAGTTATAGTCTATTATTAGCAAATTACTTATATGAGCCTAATAAAATTCTATTTATATGCAAATCTAATAATTTATATACAAGTCTAATAGAATTAATATTCAAGTCTAATAACTTATATTCAAGTCCAATAGAATCGATATTCTAAAATGAATATTATTTACCATAATAAACTTTCAAATATATCTCTTTTAATTCACTCATCAATGGATATCTAGGATTAGCACCTGTACATTGGTCATCAAATGCTTGTTCAACCATAGCATCTAATCCCTCTAAGAATTTAGCTTCATCTACTCCTGCTTCTTTTATAGTCTTAGGAAGACCCACTCTTGCCTTTAATTCATCTATTGCTTTTATAAGATTATCCACTTTTTCTTGATCTGTATTCCCTTTAATTCCTGCAAAAGAAGCAAATTCAGCATATCTTTGTATACAATCAGGGTGTCTGTATTGTGAAAATGCACCCATTTTATTTGGAGCCTCTGCACAATTGAACTTGATTACTTCATTTATTAATAATGCATTTGCAACACCATGTTGAACATGGTGGAATGCACCAAGTTTATGTGCCATAGAGTGGCAAATTCCTAAGAAAGCATTCGCAAAAGCCATACCAGCCATAGTAGATGCCATTGCCATTTTTTCTCTTGCTACTTTATCAGTTTTTCCATTTTTATATGCACGAGGTAAATACTCAAATATTATTTTACCTGCTTGAAGTGCTAGTCCATCAGCTGGTTCAGTTCTTAACATAGATACATATGCTTCTAGTGCATGTGTTAAGGCATCAACACCTGACGCTGCTGTTAATCTTGGTGGCATTTCCATCATCATATCTGCATCAATTATAGCCATATTTGGCATTAATTCATAATCTGCTAATGGATATTTTACACCTGAATCTTGGTCAGTTATAACTGCAAATGGAGTTACTTCTGAACCAGTTCCTGCTGAAGTCGGAATAGCTGCAAAGTATGCTTTTTCACCCATCTTAGGGAATGCATATACTCTTTTTCTTATATCCATAAATCTCATCGCTAAATCTTGGAAATCTATTTCTGGATGTTCATACATTACCCACATTATCTTGCCGGCATCCATTGCACTACCTCCACCTACAGATATTATTAAGTCTGGTTGGAAATCAGCCATAGCCTTAGCCCCTTCTCTTGCACAAGCTAGTGTTGGGTCTGGAGCAACATCAAAGAATGTAGTATGCTTAATTCCCATTTCATCTAATAAATCAGTTAGTTTCTTAGTATATCCATTATTGTAAAGGAAAGAGTCTGTTACTATAAAAGCTTTCTTTTTGTTCATAACATCTTTAAATTCTCTTGCTGCTACACCTAAACATCCTTTTTTGAAATAAACTTTTTGTGGGGCTCTAAACCAAAGCATATTCTCTCTCCTTTCAGCTACTGTCTTGATATTAAGTAAATGCTTAACTCCTACGTTTTCTGATACAGAGTTTCCACCCCAAGAACCGCAACCAAGAGTAAGAGATGGAGCTAATTTAAAGTTATATAAATCACCTATACCACCTTGTGATGATGGAGTATTAACTAATACTCTACAAGTCTTCATAGCATTTACAAACTTCTCTACTCTCTCTGGTTGATTTATAGAGTCTACATACAATGATGAAGTATGACCATACCCACCATCAGCGACTAATTTTTCAGCCTTAGCAACTGCATCTTCAAAACTCTTAGACTTGTACATTGCAAGGACAGGAGAAAGTTTTTCATGTGCAAAAGGTTCCTCTACTTCAACAGATTCAACTTCGCCAATTATTATCCTAGCTGTTTTTGGCACTTCTACATCCGCCATTTTAGCTATTACATGGGCTGGTTGCCCAACTATTTTGGCATTTAAAGTTCCATCAATTATTACTACTTTACCTACCTTTTCTGTTTCTTCTTTATTTAAGAAATGTGCTCCACGATATTTAAATTCTTTTTTAACTTCTTCATATATTTTTTCTGGTACTATTACTGCTTGCTCAGAAGCACATATCATACCATTATCAAATGATTTTGATACTAATATTGAACTTACAGCCATTTTTATATCTGCACTCTCATCTATTATTGCAGGTACATTTCCAGGTCCAACTCCAACAGCTGGTTTACCTGAAGAGTATGCAGATTTAACCATTCCAGGTCCACCAGTAGCTAATATAAGGTCTGCTTCTGCCATAACAACATTAGTCAATTCAATTGAAGGCACATCTACCCAACCTATAATACCTTTTGGTGCTCCTGCCTTAACTGCTGCATCATGTACAACTCTAGCCGCTTCTATAGTACAGTTTTTAGCTCTTGGATGAGGTGAAAAAATTATACCATTTCTAGTCTTTAGGGCTATTAGTGATTTGAATATAGCAGTTGATGTAGGGTTAGTTGTTGGTATAACTGCTGATAATACACCTACTGGTTCAGCAATTTTCGTAAATCCAAATGCCTCATCTTTTTCTATGACACCACAAGTTTTAGTATTTTTATAAGCGTTGTATATATATTCTGAAGCAAAATGATTTTTTATAACTTTGTCTTCAACAATACCCATACCAGTCTCTTCAACTGCCATTTTTGCTAGAGGAATTCTCTGTTGATTTGCTGCTGTTGAGGCTGCTAAGAAAATTTTATCTACTTGTTCTTGTGTAAATGTTGCAAATTCTTTTTGTGCTAATCTTATTTCTTCTAGCCTTATTTTTAATGTTTCAACACTGTTGACAATCTCAGGACTACATACTTCAACATTTGACTTTTCTACAATCTTTTCTTTTTTATCCATACCAAAAACCTCCCTAAAATAATTATGCATCCTCATATTTTTTATAAATCTTAAATGCATTATCTATATCTTTTAACCTATACTTAAAATAATTTTATAGATTTAATCTCTACACTTTAGATTTTATTTCCTTTATTGTTCTAGGTCAAGAAGTTTTTTTCTGAATATTTTGTCAATTTATTTTTTAACAAATACATTATTTTTTTTACTATTATTAAATTTTTTTACTTAAATGAGATGTATTT